>SPBP01000006.1 GCA_004525935.1 Lentisphaerales bacterium
CATCCTCTTCCACGGCATGATTTCCCCTCTGGTTACGCAAAGGGGAGAATGCTACAGAAATGGTCGGGATTTGCGAGGAATCACGCGTGGACGACTTTTTTGACCGGACGGGCTGTTGTGGGACAATCCGGCAGTCGCATATGAAGGTCCAGGATTCCGGCAGGTTCCGGCGCCGCTCGAACGTGTGCCGATCCTCGTCCGTGCTGGTGCGTCGATACTGTGTTACAGTAAAGTTCCGATGCACGTGAAGGGCCGGTTGCCACCCGTTATCAAGGTGAGACCAGGTCGCAGGTAACCAACAGGCTGGAGGAAAGTGAGATCATGACAAGGAAACCTACAGTAGCGGAACTGGCGCGGATGATCGATCATTCGCTTCTGCATCCCACGGTGACGGATGGACAGATCCGCGCCGGCTGTGATGTTGCCCGTCGCTGCCACGTGGCCACCGCGTGCGTTAAGCCGTATTCGGTTCCAATGTGTGCGGAATTGCTTGGCGGCTCGGAGGTGGCAGTCTGCGCAGTTGCCGGATTCCCGCATGGGAACGGTCACACGGCGATGAAGGTGAAGGAAGCGGAGATGGCCATTACCGAAGGCGCATCGGAAATCGACGTTGTCGTGAATGTCGGGAAGGTGCTGGGCGGGCAATGGGATTATGTCTCCGACGAAATCAGAACTGTGAACGATGCCTGTGTGGGCAGGGGCGCATTGCTGAAGGTGATCTTCGAAAACGATTATCTGAAGGATGAACATATAATCCGACTGTGTGAGATATGCACCGCGCATCGCGTTGCCTTCGTTAAGACCTCTACCGGTTACGGTTTTGTGAAACAGCCGGATGGCACATACAATTATCGCGGGGCAACGGCGGAACACCTCAAGTTGATGCGCGCTCAGTGTGCGGAGTTTGTGCGAGTGAAAGCGGCGGGTGGAATACGGACTCTGGATGACGCTTTGCGAGTAGTTGAACTTGGTGCCACACGGATCGGTGCGACCGCGACGGAAGCTATTCTCGCGGAAGCACGAGAGCGGTTGGGGTGAGCAGACTGAACACTGAAACCTGAACACTGTCCGCCGAAGGCGGATCCCCTCCAGAGGCGGGCAGGCAGCCTCTGGCGGAAACACTGAAACCTGATTGAGGCGGGCTAATGAAGAAGACGACGCAGAAAAGAACGAGGGCGCCTAAGAGCGCGCAGTTCCGGAACCGGTACGGATACTACGATGAAGCGGCGCGCGAATACGTGATCACTCGCCCTGACACGCCGTAAGCATGGATGAATTACATCGGGGAAGGCAGGTACGGTGGAATCATCTCCAACACGGCGGGTGGATATTCCTTCGATCGCGATCCTCGCAACCGGCGGGTAACCCGATATCGCTATAACTCAGTGCCCGAGGATCAGCCCGGCCGCTACGTTTATCTGCGCGACCAGGAAACGGGGAAGTACTGGAGTCCAACATGGCAGCCGGTACGTGACCGCGTGCTGGACAAGTACGAATGCAGGCATGGACCCGGCTATAGCCGGATACGCAGCGAGTTTCACGGGGTCAAGGCCGAGACGCTCTATTTCGTTCCACGCGTTGAAGCTGACGATCCGTGTCCGTGTGAAATCTGGATTCTGCGGGTACGGAATAACAGCAAACGCAAGAAGCGGCTCCGTTCCTTCAGTTATATCGAGCTCAGTTTCCATGACGCCATGACGGACCAGACAAACATGGATTGGAGCCAGCATATTTTCCGGAGCACTTGCGAATCGGGTGTTCTCTATGCCGGCACGCAGTTCCAGCCGACGTTCCCGCCGGGTGCCAAGGAAAACGCCGGGATTTTCTGTCATGCCAATCCGTGGGCGATTATTGCGTGTGCACGTCTGGACCAGGGCGACCGCGCCTACGCCTATTATCAACAGATGCTGCCTTTGACGCGTGGTGATGTGGATCGCGCCGTTGTGGAGCCGTACGTGTATTGCGGAAACATCTGCGGACTGGATCATCCGCAGTACGGACGCTGCCGCAACTCATGGCTTTCTGGAACGGCGACATGGATGTATGTCGCAGCCACACAGTGGATCCTCGGAATACGACCAACGTTTGCCGGGCTGCGCATTGCCCCGGTGATTCCGGACAAGTGGCGCGGGTTCTCCGCCGTTCGTGTCTTTCGCGGCGTAACCTACCGGATCACGGTAAGGCGCGCAGGTAAGGGCAACACTGTCGCGTTAAGCGTCAACGGTCGGGCGATTGACGGCGATGTTGTGCCGTTGCCGACAGGTACGTCGGACATCCTGGTGGATGCGGTGTTGAGTTGAATCGGCGTGGCTACTGGTTGATGTGGACTACCTTCGCCGGGGGAAAGCCATTGAACCAGGTCGATGAGGCATGGCTGTATGCGCCTATGTTCTCGCTGTAGAGCAGGTCGCCAAGCCTGAGATTGCCGGGAAGTTCCTCCACCATTGAAACGACGTCGAGCGCGTCGCAGGTGGGCCCGAAAACAGAGCAGACTTGTGTCGAGCCCCTCCTGAACGCCTTGAAATGGTAGTGGCAGTGATCGAAAATCACGCCTGAAAACGTGTGATAAACGCCGTCGTCTATGTAGTAGCACAACTTCCCGTCCCGCACCGCCTTGCCGATGATCTTGGAGACTGCCACCGCCGAAGTCGCCACGAGGAATCGGCCCGGCTCGGCAAGAATCTGGATCTCCTCAGGGAAGAGACGATCCAACTCCCGGTTGATGATTCGGGCCAGTTCGCGGAAGGGCCTAACAGTGTTGTCGTAGGGCGCTGGGAATCCGCCGCCGATATCCAGCACATTCATCTTAGTGTAGCCACGACCGCTGGCTTCCTTGAAGATGCTTGCTGCCAGGTTGAGCGACTGCACGTAGTTTTCGAAGTTTGTGGTCTGGCTGCCGACGTGGAAGCTCAGGCCTTCGACCGTCAGGCCCGCCTGGTCGGCGGCCAGGAACAGGTCCACGGCCTCCCCCGGTGCCGCGCCGAATTTCGACGACAACTCCACCATCGCTCCGGTGTTCGGCACTTTCATCCGCAGCGCCAGACCAGCCTGGGGAGCGTACTTTCTGATCTTCTTGATCTCCTCGTAGTTGTCATAGGTGACCAGCGGCTTGTAAGGGTTCAACTCCTGCAACGTTTCGTTGGCCTTGATGGGGTTGGCATAGATGATCTTGTCCCAGATCCAGTTCTGTCTCTCCTTTGGCGGCATGCGCCGGATGTGCTCGTAAACTATCCGGAACTCCGGCATCGAAGCTACGTCGAAACTCGCGCCCGCATCGTACAGTGTCTTGACAATCGCCGGGTCTGAATTTGCTTTGACCGCGTAATAAGCCTGCACCCTGGGCAGATATTTCTTGAATTGAGCATAACTTCGCCGGAGTGCGTTGTGATCGACGACAAACAGTGGCGTTCCATGTTCATTAGCCAGCCGTTTGAGAGTTGAACGTGGGATCATGCTAGCCTCGGTCAGTAATGACGAAGTTCTTGAATTGCCAGGGGTCCTTGAGATCCAGCCCGGGCTTATTGTAGCCCTGGAACGGGTTCTTGTAGTGCTTCAGCGGCGTCCAGTCTGCCCGCTTCGAGATGAACTTGCCCAGGTAGGGCTTGGCGATGTCGAGCACGAACTCGTGCGGCAGGTCGTCAGGAACGCAGACACCTTCAGCTGGATTGGCGGTCATCCACGAGACGGCGGCAACCACGGAAATGGCGACCTGCATCGTTGTCGCGTTCTGGTGCGGCACGAGCCGCCGCGATTCATCAATGCTCAGATCACTGCCGATCCACCAGGAATTGTAGGCGTGCCCCATAATCAGCGATCCAAGGATATCGGCGCCGCTGGTGATCTCGTCATTCATGATTCGCTGATTCTCAACGAGGCGGTAGTCGTAACCACGTAGTTCGTTCAGGGAGGCGATGGCCGCGTCGCACGGACAGTAGGCGTAGTGAACGGTCGGCCGGTAAACGGCCTTGCCGCTCTTCCATACAGTCAGCTTATCCGATATCGTGAACGCCTCGCCGTGGCGGACAACCATCCCTTGAATACAGTAGTTCGGCACCCAGGAGACTACCCAGGTGTTCATGCCCATGCGGGCCAGGCAGATCTGGTTACGTGGACCTTTCTTGTGCTGGTAGGCGAACGGCGGCAGCTCCTTCTCGTGAGTGCCCCAGCCAAGCTCGGCAGTGGTCGTGCCTTCCTCTCGGAAGCCTTCCACGCTCCATGTATTTACGAACTCATCCACCTGCTTGGGCTTGTCGGAGATCTGGGTGTCGCGCTCGCTGCAATGGATCACCTTAACGCCAAGTTTCATGGCCAGCCGGTTGAAGGTGCGGTCGCGAACGAGTTGGCGGATATCCTCGGCCTTCCGGCCCGTCACCTTTCGGTCGGCGAGAGTCCGTTTAGCGATGTCAAGGAGGCCCTGCTTTGTGAAGTGCGAAATGAGCCCGGGATTGGCGCCGTGCTCCAGGACGGCCGTTGGACCCTTCTCTGGCCACCTGGCCGTCATGCGGCGGATGTTCATATGGCGCCAGTACAGGGTGCGCTCCGTCGGGTGTTTGTTGGGCGCGCCGCTGTATGGATTCCATAATTCTACGGATGTGTTGACGTAAAGCACGCCGTGGTCATGGCACCACTGAAGGATTTCGCAGCAGTCTATGTTCCAGGCCAGGTCAACCAGGATGTCGCCGGCCCCCACGTATTTGCCCAGCAGTGTTCCGAGGTTGTCCGGGGTGATGCGTTTGCGCACGAACCGCACGCCCCGCTTCAGCCACGCATTCAGCTTTGCGCGCTTGTCTTCGAAGTCCATTACCGTGATCTGGTTGCACGGCATCTTGACGTGCTTCACCAGAATCGGTAACGCGCACTGAGCCACCGAGCCGTAGCCGATAAAGAGGATTCTGCCTTTGCCATTGACCATCGCTTCCAGTTCCTCCTTCCGTTTCCGCGGGTTCTGTCAATAATTCCGCCCCATCACAGGGCTTGTCAATGCTATGTCAACAACTTGCAGCAGAGCTGCCGACCTGCCCACAGGTCCATTCGTTTGGCTCTCCAGGAGCCAGTGTATCAACGGTGCTTCAGTTTTGCACGTGACGGCTCCAGAGTAAAGTGCGTTTGATGCCTGCTGCGCAGTTAATCGCCCCTTCGCAGCGTCGTTGTTTTTGTCGGCAACGGGGCGCACTGGTGGGTCAGCAGTGGTGGCGACTGTTGCCGTGCCAGGACTTCTTGCCGTGGATACTCACCTGAGTAGCCCGGCGATATTATTTGTGCCCCCGGACTGGTTGACCGTGTTCCGGCCGCCTCGCAGAATGAAGTAGCCGGCGCACTCCAAAGCGCTACGCGCATCTTGACGTGAGAAAACACTCGAGGAGCGCTTAGTGCCATTCAGCTCTGTCCCTTTGGGAGTGAACAAAGAACCAGGAAGAAGGAACCAATATTCGATCGCGGTTTCTCACCGACTACTTGCAAGACCGTAGGGCACGTCGATTGAATAAGCCCGCGCGATTTCGGAAATCTGGAGAATGAGCTTCGGATCTCGGGTCCGGGTATGTTCGCCGATCAGATGATAGACCTTCTGCCATGCCCATTGCGTCCTGATATCGTGATCGGCCGAGGCTACCCGCGCAGGATCAACGGCGAAGACCATATCGCAGTCCTTTTCCCGTCCCGTCCCGACCACCTGGAAGACGATCGACTTCGTTCCGCGTTTGTATCGTCCGTGAAGCGTAAGCGGCCTGTCGAGGTACAAGTGTGTCGGCCTGGCGGGATAGATCTCGCATGGTGTATCACGGGACACGAAATGCCGGAGTTCTGCCAGCACAGGTCTGGCGGTTTCACCTGCTCGTTGTTGTATCGAATCGGGGATGTCCCATCTTCCTTTCGAAACGACAAACGCATCGCCCCGATTCCGGTACGCGGTAAGGTCGAGCAGGTACGCGTTCGCAGTCCTGACTGTTCCCATGGTAAAGACGGAGACCCCGGCGTTGTTCAACTTGCTGAACTGTTCAATGATCTGCGTGCTGTCCCGCAGTCCGACCGTAGGGTTGCCATCAGTGATTACGTGGGCTATTACGGCTCGGCTCGGGTCGCGATTCTCGTCGACGAGTGCCTGGAGCGAAGCGAAGATATCCGTCTCACCCATGGACTCCATGCCGCCAATGAATTCACGTGCCACGCGGAGCGATTCTTCGGAAGGGGATGCCCATGTGTCGAAGCACTTGACCGGCTTATCGTTGAAATACATGATGTTGAAGCGGTCGTTCGGTGCGATTCCGTCGAGGCACCGCAGCAGTCCTTGCCTGCAGAAGTAGAGCCGCTGTTCCGTCATGCTTGCTGAACTGTCCTGGACCAGAATCAGGTCTTTGGGCATTACCGGCAGCACTTGTTCGCCCGTTCTTTCGATATCAAGCTGAAGATATGCGTATTCCGGATCCTTGCTGGAGTAATAGACCTGCGCCTTGACCTGTAGAAGATCATCAAGTTGCGTAAGCCGCGTGATTTCGCCTGCCGTCTCACGTTGCACTATCGACCCGTCTCCATGGCGCCAGGCGATCATGGACGGATACATCGAGCCTCCACTTACTGCTCCCGGCATTTCCGTTCTGCCGAAGGCGATACCGGTTGCTGAACGTTCGAAGGCACTGGAAGGAATATCAGGTCGTTCAACAGGGGAGACAATATCCGGTGCGTCCGGAACTCGCTCGATTGGCACAATGATCCGGCGTGGCGGCGAGTCCACCGTGTCTGCGGCAATTCGTTCGGTTATCTGGATGATCTCCTGGCGGGGCTGCCATTGCTCTGCCCGGCTCGCAGGTGTTGGGGCCGCGATGTTGGCAGCTTCACCGCGAATCATGTTTGGCCGAAGCTCATCCGGTGTCACAAGGTACTTGCTGATCGCCCTCTGGAATTCTTCGACCTGGCCCGGCATATTCGCGCTGATCTCCGGGTTCTCCGGCCTGAACCGGGACGGTCGTTCTTCGGTGGCCGGTCCGCTGTATTGCGTCGCAGACAACTCAACGGGTTGATGCTTTCTCGGCTGCTCTTCCCTGAGCGGTATCAGAATCTTGAATTCCGGTAGCCCGAATACGATGAGCAGATGCACGACAATAGATATCCCCGCGGCGATCAACGCGGCCGCGAGATCAGATCTACTGTGCATTTCTGTTCTTATCATGCCGCTGACTCCGCGTGTGTGGGTATGTGCGTGTGTGAGTGTGTGAGTCTTTCAGTCACTGTGCATTCTTCCATCATGTTTGCGTCGTGAGCGGCCCGATGGCTCGGCCTTTGGCGGACGAGCTGAGCCTTTCGTGCCTCTTTGTGGCTATCGTCGACCTCCTCTTCCCACACTCGCACATTCATTCGCCGGCCGCCGCCTTCTTTGCCCATTCACTGTCCGGATAACGATCGGCGAGTTCTTTCAGGGATTTCTTGCGCAGGTTCTCCTTCCCGAGTCTGCCGAACGCCTGGGCTGCTTCATACAAACACTCCGAGACGAGAGCTGGATCGTCAAACAGGATAGCTACCCCCATGAAATGTTTTGATGCTTCATCATCTTTGCCAAGTGCTCGAAACACGCGGGCCAGTCCGGCATAGGCGCTGGCCCGTACTGCAAGAAGTTCATCCGAGGACGACAACTCCCCCGCGCGTTGAAAATACCGTTGCGCGGCATCGAAGTCACCATCTGCCTGTGCGAGCTCGCCGAGACGAAGCGCCGACTCCGCAGCGAATCGTGAGGCTATCGGGATGGCAAGGGCCTTGTTGTAGGCTTCCACTGCCTCGCCCTTGTGGCCGTCGGCCAGTTCGCATCGTCCGACTATGCACCAGCCGATCTGCTGCCACGCGTTTTCCTGCGCTTCTGCTGCAAGAAGTCGAGCTGCCAGCGTTGCGTCTTCATATTTCTTCTGGCTGTACCTGTACTCCGCGAGCCACTCCAGGAGTGTGGGCGGAAATGCTTTACTCGCCCTGGAGGCGAGCAGGTTCTGCAACAGGTCGGCTGCCTCGTCCAGCTTGTTCTGTCGCTGCAGTGCAAGAGCCAGGTGGAACCTTGCTTCCATCATCATTTCCTCATTCGGCTTGAGATCCAGCGCGGCGCGCAATTCCGTCTCAGCCTCGGCGTTCTTCCCGGCCTCCTTCAGGATCATGCCGAGCCAGTAATGTGCATCGGCGGCAAATACGGTCTGCGGAAAGCGGGAAAGCAGGGAATGAAGAGAATCGTCTGCTTCCTGGTCCTGCTTGAGAAATATTCGACCCATTGCAGCGTGGTAGAGCGACTCTTCCACCAGCGGCGAGGTCGCGTATTCGTTGATCAGCCTGGTCCAGTCTCTTACAGCGTCGGCATGTTTGTCGGCAGAATTGAGGCAGTGGGCGGACGCAAACAGCGCTTTTGCAGCCGAGTTGTAGGTGGGGTATTTCTTGACCATCTCAAGGTACATACCCGACGCGTTCACGAAATCACTCTTCTTCTGGAGCAAGAAAGCGGACCGGTACATGGCCTCTGCGGCCAGCTCTGATTCCGGGAAACGTTCGATCAAAGTCCTGTAGCAACGTGTTGCCGCGTCATCTTCGTCCAGTGCCGCGTATGCTTCACCCAGCAACCAGTACACGTCCTTTTCGAGATTCGGACCGGGCTGGTAGTCCTTCAGAAGCTCAATGGTTTCACGGTGCTTACCCGCCTTGTAGAGGATCAGCCCCTTTTCGTACCGCGCGGCTTTCGCGAACTCGGCAGTCTTATGAGCCTTGAGAAGCAGGTCATAGGTCTGCATTGCCGTGTCTACCTGATCAAGTTGCCGTTCGCAGTTCGCCTTGATGTAGAGCCATTCTGCAGTGTCGGCACCGGCCTGTGAGGATGAAGCCAGCTCGGTCTTGACGCGTTCGAGCGAGTCTGAGTAACGGCCCGAGTTGTGGAGCGCCCATGCGTACTGAAGCCGCGCGATCGGCACTCGTTCGTCGGTGGCGTACCGGGTTGTCAACTGGCCATAGGCATCGGCGCTTTCTGCGTACGCACCCGTTCGGAAATACAGCTGCCCGAGTTGAAACCAAGCTTCCGCCCCAAGCCGGTCCGAAGCCGGCTTTTCCGTGGCTCTTCGATAGTAACTGATTGCCTTCTCAATCTGGTCTTCTTTTTCTGCGTAGATGCCGCCAAGCATAATCATGGCTGGTGGAACAAAGTCTGACGACTGGTACCTGTTGACAAGATCTTCAAATGTCTTTGCCGCCTCGTCCACCTTCTTCGTTTTGCGCAGTGCATCGCCGAGGTAGTACAGGCATGCGGCCGCCATGTCCTCGGGCGGGTTATCCTGCAGGAGCGATTGCAGTGCCGATATGGCCAGTTCATTTTCCCCGCGCTCGAGACGGAGTTCCGCGAGTTTGAAGCCAGCCCTGAAGCGGAACTGGCTCTGCCGGTGTTTCTCGAAGACGATTGCATAGGAGGCCTCGGCCCTGGCCGGGTTACCGGAGCCGAGGTAGCACTCACCCATGCGGTAGCGAATCGCATCAGCATTGGGATGAGTCGGATTCTCCTTGAGAAGCGCGGCGTATTCAATAATGGCCAGGTCATAATATTCCCGAGAGTAAAGCCCGTCGGCGAGCCGCAGTTTCTCGGCCTGTTCCATTTGGGCGTGTGCTGCGAGGGAGGCGAAATAGAACGTCAGAATCAGGCAGGCTCGCATGATTCCGCGGGGAGGGGAAAGGCGACCATCCACAATCTTGTGAGTTATGCAGTTCATTGTCTCGAATACTGAGCGCCGGTTACGGGGAGAGGCCCGGTGTGAAGCATGCAATTCCACGTTGTTACCGGTTATCTTCCTCGGGAACACCGGTGGCAAACGAAATATTCCACACATCACAGCGTCGGCAGATGTCCAGTATCCTCACCACGTTTTCATAGTCTGTCCTGCCATCGGCCCGGATCAGCACGGGCTGATTGGGAAACAGCCTGACAACGTCCTCGAGCAGGCTGGCGACACGTTCTCGATCGAGGATCTGACCGTTGAAGACTATGGCTCCATCCTGCCGAACATTCAGAATGATTTCACCGGGAAGCCTACGCGGTGTTTCTCCGGTTTCTGCCGTAGGAAGCGTGATATCGATTTCGGTTTCCCAACGGGCATAGATCTGGCTGGCAATCGAGAAACACAGGAGCAGAAAGATGACGTCCAGCATCGGGGCCATCTGGAACCGTGCCGGTTCCGTCTGTGCTTTGGACCGGAATCGCATCAGATCCTTCTCCGAAGAAGATTAGCCGCAAGGTCTGTCGATGCCGCTTCGAGCCGGGAGATGAGCATCACAGCTCTTTCCCTGAAGAAGGAATAGAAGACCATTGACGGGATCGCGATCAGCAGGCCGGCAACAGTTGTATACAGCGCCTGTCTGACGCCGTCAGCCAGCACCAGCGGCCGAGCCATTGCCTCGTCGACGGCGATCGCCCTGAACGCTTTCACCATTCCGAGCACGGTACCCAACAATCCGATCATCGGGGTTATTGCCGCAAGGTCCATCAGGTAACGGGTTCGGCCCTGAAGTGATTCTGCCTGCCTTCCACCTTCGACCTGGATGGCATCCTTCAGCAATGCTGGATCCATGCCGGGCTCGGATTGCAGGTAGTCCAGTGCGGATAGGGCGATGGCGGACAATGCGCACGGCCTATGAAGACACGTGCTCCGCGCGTCTGCCAGGGATCCGGATTCCAGTCTTGAGGCCAGTTCGCGCCTGAGCGAACGGGGCGCAAGGTGTTCCTGTCTCAGGATGTAGAAGAAGTAGATCACGAAGGCTGCTGCAACGATGGATGCAAAGATGAGGACATACATTGGCCATCCGCTGATTCTGAGAACTTCCTCGAATGACACACTGGTTTCCACGGCCCCCGCCTCGGACTCCGTTGTTTCAGTGAGTTCGGCAACGGGTTCCTCCCCGGCATCCTGTGCAATCGCCTCGGGCAGAACCGTTCCTGCTATCCAGCAGACAGACATCAGTGTTACGAACAGCAGGAACCTTGTTCTAAGCTTCATACGGTATGGACCTCCTTTGAAGAACTGCATGCCGTCCGCCCCGCGAATCTTCTACGGGTCGGCCGGCTATCCCTTTTCCGAATACGTGGTCCCGAGCAGATTGGAGACGGCATGACAATACCTCTTCCTCTCCTGCCCGGCAAACGTGGCAACCGATTTGGCCCGGTTTTCGAGCATCCCGAAGTCCAGTCCTGCGGGTGCACCAAGGTGGGTCTTCCTACCCACCGAAGCTGCCGGATCACACGAAGCCGTCGTTCCGATTTTGGCTTTGACCTTGTCATAAGCTGTCCTGAACGGAACGCCGCTTCGTACCAGGTCGAGCGCGTTGTCAGCGGCAAAAATCTCCGCGTCGAACCCGTTTAGAAGTGCGCTCCGATTGACCTTCAGCGCAGTGATCAGCGCGGGAAGTATCCGGAGTGTTGCCCTGGTTTCCGAGATACCTTCCATCAGCGGCGCCTTGGTTTCCTGCAGGTCGCGATTATAGCCGCCGGGCAAACCCCTTGTTATTTCGCCGACCATCATGGCCGAAGAGAACACTCGAGCCGCCTTTGCCCGCACCAGTTCCAGGACATCGGGATTCTGTTTTTGCGGCATTATGCTGCTGCCGGTGCAGTATTCGGCAGGAATCGTGAAATACCCGAATTCCGGCGCAGAGAACACAATCAGGTCGGCTGCGAGCCGGGAGAGGGTCAACATGACCTGGCCCAGCGCGAAGAGTACGACGGACTCCGTCTTGCCGCGCGCGTTGATGGCGTGGAGCACGTTGTGGATTGGCCGCTTGAAACCGAGAAGACGCGAAGTCAGCTTCCTATCGATCGGCAATGTGACCCCGTAGCCTGCTGCTGCTCCGAGTGGGCAAGCGTTATTGAGATTGTAAGCGGCATCGAGCAAGGCACAATCGTCGAGCAGACCTTCGGTGTATGACGAGGCCCACAGTCCAACAGAGCCGGGCATTGCAGGGCGCATATGTGTCCTGCCGGGCATGGGTGTTGACCGGTTCTTTTTGGCGAACTTCACGAGCACTTCCGAGAGCTTCGCAGTTTCTTCCATTGCGAAAAGCAGTTGCCGTCGAGCGTAGAGACGCAGGTCAACAGCGACCTGGTCGTTTCGGCTTCGGGCCGTATGGACTTTCCTGCCTATATCCCCGAGCGCGGCGGTAAGCCGGCGTTCAACTGCAAGATGAACATCCTGGTCTCTTGTGGATATCTTGAAAGCGTGTCGATTTGCCTCAGCAATTATCTTCCGGAGTTCCCGGATAATTTTTCCGGCTTCCGCCCGCGTCAGCACGGGGGGCGTAACGGGCATCCTGGAGAGCATGACCGCGTGTGCTGCGGTCCCGACGCAGTCATCAACTGTCAACGCCAGATCGAGGCGTGGATCGGCGCCTGCCGTGTATTCAAGAATTCGCGAATCCACAGTGCCAACAGTTGTTTTGCTTTTCTGTCCTGGTTTTATCGACTTCAGTCCCTGTGGGCGATTTTTCGCCTGCACCAATCAGCATGTCAATATACCGTTGCTGCCCCGGCGGTTCAAGCGTATCGTTCAACGCTTAGGAGTGAGAGGGGAAGGGCGTGATTCTGCCGGTATCGTCATTCCCTGAGCCTGTTCTGCCGCCATAGCCGTTCTTTCGAGTTCGCGGAGCATGGCCTCTGCCCGAACAAGGAGCCGGAGAAGGGAGCCGTCCCGCTGCTTTTCGGCGAGTGCATCGAGAAAGTCACGGTAGGCTTCCAGGGTCTCCACGACCTCTGAGGGGCGACCTATGCAGAATACCTCCAGTTCGTGGGTCTTCTGTTTGCAGAAGGCATTGACCCATCGCTTTGTCTTCACGCGCACAAGATTCTCGAATGTTGTCCGGCCCTGGAGTGCGCCCGACTCGGGAATTCCGGATTTGCCGGGCTGCGCAACAAGCAATGCCTTGAGGTCCGACGTCAGGTCGGTGGTGATGCCGTCAAGCGGCGAAATGATGGATTGCTGGTCGTCGACCCACGCCGACCAGTCACTGTCTATTTCGGCGGATGAATCAAGTTTCAGCACTTTCTCGGCTATCAGGTCGACCGTCAGTTCCCGGCCGGCCGCAAGTTCAACGGTCAGCGGTTCGACCGTTTTCCGGAGGGTCGGCTTTGCAGTCAGCCAGGCGGTTGCCGAGCTGCTGATGGACTTCCTCGAGTCGTTCCCCTCTGGAAGTGAATGCCAGGTTGATATCTCGCTGAACGAAGGGAGCTGTTTCTTCTTTGAGATGCGCAGAACGATTCGACGGTCGCGCCGTCGCAGCGCGGGATCGAGGTTGCTCGCCAGTCCAACCGCGAGCCAGTCGGGAACGGGCGCGGGCGATTCGGCTTTGTTCCCAGCCAACCATAGATCCGTCACATGTCGGCTGAGTAGAAGAAAGCAGAACGACTGGATCGCCTCTTCCCAATCGACCTGACCCAGCGGTCCAAGGTCAAGCTGTTGAAACTGAGAGTTGTCGCGGACGGCATGTGACTTAAGCACGTTCGAAACAGAGTCGACATTGTCGGAATGCAGAACGATGCGGAATACAGCATCGTAGTCGGGTGAAGTCTTGATGCCGAATGAACGTTCGATGGCGTCCGCAATATCCTCTGCCCAACGCGCGGCATTGGCAAGATGTGCGGAGTTGGTGCCTGTTACGAGGAACCTGCGCGAACAGCTCCAGGCAGACCTGTACGAAGCCCGATCCTCTCCCGCCGATGCGCCAAGGGGAGGGAAGATCGCTGCAAGCGAAAGGGCAAGAACTGCCAGCCTAATTGCCCTGCGCAGCCGTGACCGTGATCTCAAGGGTGCCGTCATCGATCTGGATTCTGGTGGTCTTCTCGAGCACGGGCAGGATCCTCTGGTCTGTGGCCAGTATTTTGCCAATCCGTTGGTCGAGTTTTGTCACCGCGGGGCCGAAGAGGGGGAAATGCCCGATTTTGCCGCCCGTACTGTGGATCGTGAGTCCATCCTCGATGGTTCCGGCAATCTCGTAGGAATACTTGAGCGCCGGAATTGTGTAGTCGCGTATCTTGAAGGGGCCGACCGAGTCGATCACGCGGACGGAATAGCCGTTGTTGGCCATGCTCAGTGTAATTGAATGGACGCCGGCGGCGGGGCATTGCGATGCCAACCAGGCATTTAGATCGTCCTGCGTGAGAGCCGGCCGGGTCCTTATGCTTCCCGATGGCCTCTGCGCATATCTGTGAAGCACCGTGAACATCTCGTCAACCCGCGTTCTGCTTCCCGGCTGTCCGGAGATGCTGGCGTAGGGCCGCTGGGGCCACACGATGATTGCAACTAATGCGACAATAATAGCAACCGGTGGAATCCAGAGAATCTTCAATACGGCCCTGCGCTGACTGGCAGCGCCGTCCCTTTCAATATCTTCACCTATGTTCGAAAGTTCGAGTTTCGTCGCGCACGATACACAGAACAGGTGGCCGAGGTCGTTCGCGACCCCGCATTTATGACACACGGTCTTCATAGTTGGCTCCCAGCTTTCTTCAAGAATGGCATCCAGATGATCCGGCCTGCTGTCATCGTCAGCCGGCAGTAGCCTTTTTCGGCGCAACCCCGGCCTTGTCCTGCTTGCTTCCCTTCGTCCCGTCCGACTTTCCGTCTGACTTTCCGTCCGAAACAGGGGCCGTGCTTGTGTCGGCTTTCGCCCCCTTCTTGTAGCTGTCACTGCGGTAGTCGGTTTCGTAGAAGCCCGAGCCCTTGAAAATGATACCGGCGCCGGTGCCCGGCAACCGTCTGATCTTGCCCCTGCACCCTGGACATCGCTTCAGAGGTTGCGCCAAGATGCTCTGGAACCGGTCGAAGTGGTTTCCGCACTTCCCGCATTCATACTCATAGGTAGGCATGCCGAACTCTCCTCATGCCGGTGACTATAGCCGTTGGGAGTAACGAATGTCAAACGCGGAGAGCTGAAGCCGGACGCGAAGAATCGCGGCTGAGTGTCGAGTGACGCGTGTCGGGGGAGCGTGTTGGCGTGTCGAGTGGCCAGCGTGGCATCCAGTATCCAGAATCCAGCAACCAGCGTCCAGCATCCCGAACCTTGAGCCTTGAACCTTGAACCTCGAACAGGTTAAGCTTCGTTCCATGTTCAATCTTGAATCGTACCTGGCAGAGCGCAGAGATATTGTTGACAAAGCGATGGCCTCCAGGTTGCCGGCCGCCGACACTCGGCCACGCAAGCTGCATGAGGCGATTCGCTATACCGTGCTCTCGGGCGGGAAACGATTGAGACCGATTCTGTGCACGGCAGCGGCTGAGACGGCAGGTGATTCCTGGCAACCAGCGCTGATTCCGGCACTGGCAATTGAAGCGCTGCATACTTACTCGCTGGTGCATGACGATCTTCCGTGTATGGACAACGACGATTTGCGGCGCGGTAAGCCCACGCTTCACAGGGCGTATGGTGATGCCATCGCCCTCCTGGCTGGCGATGCACTCCTGACGCTTGCCTTCGACTGGATGGCGTCGATCGAAGCTCCACCACCGTACAGACCGAACAGGCTGTCGGTCGAGCTTGCCTCTGCAGCGGGTAGTGAAGGGATGATAGGGGGACAGGCCGAGGACATCATGTCGGAAGGACGTGAAGCCGACGAGGACCTGCTTGACTATATCCATTCCAACAAGACCGGAGCTCTGATTCGTGCATGTGTCCGGATAGGCTGCATTGTGGCAGGTGGCGGGGAAGTGGAACTGGATGCCCTGTCGCGATATGGCTCTGCAGTGGGACTTGCTTTTCAGATTGCGGACGACATTCTTAACGCCGTATCCACACCCGAACAACTCGGGAAGCCGGCCGGCAGCGACGTCGCTCGCCGAAAAGCAACGAGCGTTCAGCTGCTGGGTTTGGATGTCGCCCGCCACCGGGCCGAAGAACTTGCCGGAACCGCCAGGGATGCGCTGGATGTTTTCGGAGAACGTGCCGCACCGCTCATTGCACTCGCAGACCATATCGTGAAACGAGTCAGCTAACAAGGAATCTCGATGATGAAGAAGTGTGTCGCTGTGCTCCTCGCTGGGCTGTGGTGTGGCACGGGTGAAGCTGCAATCTTGTTTAACGAGATACTGATGAATCCGGATGGTGCCGATGACAACCGTGAGTTCATTGAGCTTATGAACGAAGGCGGCGCGGGCGCGGTATCGAACCTGTGGATTCTGCAAATTAATGGGAAAGTGACGCTCACAGGCGCGGTCCATGATAAGTGGGCGCTGACGGGTGCGACATTCGGGGCCAACGGCCTGCTGTTGATCGGCAACAACTACGACGATCCCCCGGAGGGCGGCCCGTGGTCGGCTATTGTTCCGACGACATCATGCGGTTTCGGTGACCCCACGTATTTCGACGCTGCCGACATCCTCAACGCAAACTACACACTGTTGCTTGTGAGCAACTGCAGCGCCTCGGTGACTAATGGCTATGATCTCGACGTCGACGACGACGGCGTGTTCGACGCTCAGCCGTGGGATGCACTCCTGGATGCCCTGAGCTGGACCGACGGCGATGTCAACGCGATCCTGTATTCCGATGCCCCGCTTGTGCAGCCGTCCGGTACCGCTGATGCTGCCACCCGGTTCACGACGAACCATATGGGGAATTCTGTTGTGGCATGGTTCAGTGGCGACATTATGACGAACGAAACTGACACACTGGGCCGAACCTATGATCCGGTCACGTGCAGCGCAAACCTGCCGGGCGGTGCATACCTTACACCGGGTGACCTCAACTACGTGCCGGCGGCCGGCGATGCCGACGGCAACGGAATTCCGGACTGGTGGGAGTTTGCATACTTTGGTGGGACAATAGGCGCCGCTTCCACGAACGATGCTGACAGTGACGGACTCACCACGGGCCAGGAGTATGTCGCCGATACCGACCCGACAAATTCGGCGTCGTATTTCAGGGACATCGAATCCTTCACGATGGCTGCTGCCGATGAATGGCAGTTTGGTATTGATAACAGTTCAACCGGTCGCCTTTACGATGTTGCATACAGCACCAACCTGCTGGATGCGACCTGGACTTACGAGGGGATTGACGCGAGGGGTACTGCCGGACAGCTGGTAATCATTGTTACGAACAGCGGCCCGGTCCGCTTCTTTAGAACCCTGGTCAAGCTGCCGTAGTTCTGCACGGTTTCTCTAAGCCGCCCGCAGACCTCCGTCCGGCTGGTGACATCCAGCAATTACTTGTATGAGTATCCGGTTCGAGATAAGTTCCCTGAAACGGTTGGTATAAAGGAGGCGTATTATGGATATCGCTGTGGTCCGGGAATTCTTCAAGTGGTGCACGATCATCAATATGGCATTGTTGATGTTTTCGGCCGCGATAGTGGCCTGTACTGGGGACTGGATCTACCGCAAGCAGGGCGCGTGGTACAAGATTCCCCGTGAAACCTTCAATGTGGTGATGTATTGCTTCCTGGGGTTCTTCAAGCTATTGATCATCGTCTTCAACCTTGTTCCCTACATCGCGCTTGTGATTGTGGGATAGTCGGTCCCGGATGAGAACGTACCTTGCAATGACGAACCTGGCACGCGCCGGTCTGCTGGCATTCATCGTGGCCATCATGGCCGTTCCCCGCATAATGCAGGGAGGTCCGGAGACCAGGCTCTTGCGTATTGCAATGATCTTCCCTGTAGCGACGATCATCGCCGGTGCGGTTACGGCCTGGGGCGGAGCAGCACGGATGGCGGGTCCCTTTCCGGAACGCGGCAGGATGCTGAAAGGCCTATGGATGGCAGTTCTGGCCGGGGTACTGATCACGCCCATTCTGCTCTGGACCGAGGGTGGAATCATTCGTGAACTCAGAGCGAACGATAACCAGGCCGCACTCAGGCTCATGTACCCGGCCGGCGTCGGTGCTTGTTTTGCTCTCATCCTGTGGGGTGCCGGGTTCGAGACGCTGTTCTTTCGTGCATCGGCGATATCGCTGCTGGCCCGGGTTACAGGCAGGCAACTGGTTGCCGTTGTTGGAACGGTGCTCTTCCGCGTCCTGGTAAGTGCGATACAGTTCAGCGAGGCAGGCTTACATTCTTCGGCGGGTCTGAGACTGACCGGAGTCGCGCTGCTCAGTGTGATCTCATGCCTGTTCTATGTCAGGGCTGGCCTGCCGGCAACGATGATGTTCGCCGCGACGCTTGATGCCAGGCACCTGGTAAGACTCGCCACCGGTCTGGACTTCTCCTGAGACTAGCAGCCCATCGGACTCAGCTCGCCCCGAGGAGCGAGCTGAGTCCGACGGGCTGCTAGAGCGGTTGAAAGAATACTGTAGCCGGAGGGGCGTAGCGAATTGTGCATGGCCAAGGAACGCGAAGCAGGAATAGCGGCACTATTTCGATGCAGCGTGACGCTGGCCATGTGCAATGCAGTAGCCAAAACGGCTACAGGATTATTGAAACTGCTCTAGGTCGGTTACCAGCAGACAAGTTCCGAGGCAAGCTGCTTCACGGCTTTGAGGTCGACTTTCCCGCTGCCTGTGACGGGTATCGCATCGACTTTCACATAGTCGTCGAGCCGAGGCTTCCAGAGATTCGGCAGGTCGCTCTCATTCATGATCCCGTACAACTGTTCCGCGGCACCGGCCACGTCACTGAACAGCACGACAAGTCGCTCTCCCCTGGCGTCGTCCGCGACCGACGTTACCACCACCACGCGACCCTCAGCGTCAAGCGCTTTCAGGTACACTTCCTCCAGCGCAATGTGAGGGACCATCTCTCCGCCGATCTTGCTGAACCTGCTTGCCCGGTCGGTAATCGTCGTGAATCCGTCTTCGTCCATCTTCGCGATATCACCGGTGTTGTACCATCCGTCCTTGAGCACTTCCGCGGTCAGTTCCTGCTGGTTAAGGTAACCAAGCATGACATTCGGGCCCCTGGCCATCAGCAGGCCTTCCTCTCCAGGTTGCATGAGTTGTCCTGTGACGGAATCGATGATTTTTACCGACACGCCGGGAACGGCACGGCCGATGGTGCCTTTCTTAGTGCCGACTTGAATGGAACGGCCCGTGTCGATATCGGGTACATTGACGGAGACGACCGGCGTCATTTCTGTGACCCCGTAACCCTCCAGGGGTGCGAGCGCAAACTTCTTTTCAAATGCCTCGGCGATGCGCGCGCGCAGTTTCTCGGCCCCGGTAATCACGTAACGCAAGGCATGGAAGTCATCCTTATCTGCCCTGCGTATGTACTGGAGCAGGAACGTCGGGGTCGCAAGTAGAATTGCTGAGCGATGGGTCCTGACGATTTCAGCGATCTTGTCGCCTTCGAGCGGGTTGGGATGGTAGCAGACCGAGAACCCCGTGATCATCGGGAACCACAAGGTGCAGGTGAAACCGAAGGAATGGAAGAACGGCAATGACGCGCACATGTTGTCGTCTGGAGTGAACCAGAGCACCATCCCGAACGACTCCATATTGGAAACGATATTGAAATGGCTGAGCATTACACCTTTTGGTTCACCCGTTGTGCCCGACGAGAAGATCACAGTGGCAAGATCTTCGGGTTTCAAGCCCTTCGAGTTTGCAAGCGTGCCGGCCGGCAGCACGAGCGACTTCAACAGGGCGATCAGCTTGGCCTTACCCGTAATCGACGCGGAGAGATCTTCGAGAAAGACCGTGCCTTCGGGTGGTTCAAAGTCCTTGAGCCTGGCGAGGAACGCTTTCGAGGAAATGATTGTGCGAATTCCGCACTGCTCGATTGAGTACAGCAACGACTTCTTTGATGACGTGAAATTGAGGTTTACCGGGACCTTCCCGAGCATTGTGATGGCTATGTTGGCGAGTGCCCCGCCGACTGTTGCGGGCATCATGATGCCGACCATCTTCTGATCGCCGCAGAGCTCTTTGAACCGGTCCGCCAGCACCGTAGCGGCAATCAGAGCCTTACCGTAGCTGAGGTTCTTGCCCGTCGTGTCGGACATGGCATGCCGGTGCCGGTGTCGGCGCGCGCTGCGCACGAACAGCTCGCCAAGGGGCCGGTAGCTCTGCTTTCGCGCAAGAAACCAGTCGGTCGACAGTTCGCAGACGGCCTGGCGAACTTCAAAAGGCGTGCTTTTCGACGGCATCGGTTTTCCGAACAGCACGGTGACGGGATAGGGGATGCGCCTTGGCAAAGTCGACAGCGGCTTGCCGCTGCAGTAACTGAAAATGCTGCCCCATACACCGCCAAGATAGACAGGTATGATCGGGTAATTGCTTCGCTTAACGATCCGTTCAAAACCTGACTTGAAAGCCATGGTGTTGCCGCCGCGCGAGACGGAGCCCTCGGCAAAGATGCAGACCAGGAAACCTTCATCAAGCATGCGCCTGGCTTCCTTCAGTGAATCGAGCAGTTTTCTAGGGGGGTCCTTCGGGGAGATGGGAATAGCCCGCATCAATTTGAACAGCGGCCTGAACCACCAGCAGTGTTCATAAGTCTCCCTGAACATAACGAAGCGGATCCGTCTCTGTTGCGTGGCCGAAACAAGCAGCGCATCGACCAGCGACATGTGGTTACTCACCAGCAGCGCGCCGCCGTCGAGCGGCAGATTCTCCAGGCCGACCGGCTTGATCCTGTAGAACGTGCGCGTAAGCAGCACTATGATGAAACGCACAAAGAAATCGGGCAGAACGATGATGCTGAATATCGTCAGAATGATCGTAAGTGCAGCTAGGACCAGGAATGCCTGTGCTGCTGAGAGGCCCAGCACACTTTCAGTGAGGTATATGAGGGCCGCGGCAGCGAGTACGCCAATATAGCCGAGGAAGTTTGATGCGGCCAGGATGCGGCCAAGTTGCTTCCTGGGACTTCGCACCTGCAGAAAGGCGTCCAGTGGTACAGTGAAGAATCCAACGCTCACACCGGCCAGGATGATTCCCACGGCAATCACCGGCAGGGATGTGCCCATGTAGAGGATGATCGAGGTTATCGCCAGGCCAAGCGCACCCAGTGGTACCAGCCCGAACTCGATATTCCGACCGGAATACCGACTTGAAAGCATCGTGCTCAATCCTATTCCAGCCGCAGCAAGTACGAAGAGATAGCTGCTTCTCTCTTCGGTCAGCGCAAGGACCTCCATGCCGTAGGGGATAATATTGAGTTGCACAAACGCAGCAAGCATGAGGAAGTAAGATGAGCTGATAATTGTAAGGAAAAGGTAACCGTCGGTCCGCACTTCCCGCAAGGTGCGCACTATTTCACGAATGAATATCGGCGAGACCTCGCGCCGGTCACCTGCTGGCGGAGTGTGGCCTATGCGGAAGGCCGTCACCGCGCCGAGTGCCGCAAGCACAATGCAGAACCGCGCGGCAAGTTCGAGTCTGCCCGACGCGGCCTCGGCCAGCACCGCAGCAAGCGGAGTGCCGATCACAACGGCGAGGAAGGTGAAGGCCAGAAGACGTCCGTTGGCTTTTGCCAGTTGTTCGCGTTTCACTATCTCCGGCAGGATTCCGTATTTTGACGGACCAAACAACGCGCTCTGTGCGGACATCAGGAAGCAGGCGGTGTAGAGCCCGGCAGTGTTTCCCCGCAGGAACGCAAACCAGCCGACCAGCATGATAAGCACTTCCGCCAGCTTGGTGGCGACTATGACGGTTCTCTTGCTGATCCGGTCAGCCAGTGCTCCGCCAAGGTGCGAGAAGAGCAGGAACGGCAGCACAAAAACAGCGCCGACTATTGCCACGACGGAGCCGACCGTACCAGCTGCCGAACCGCGGATAAGGAAGAAGATAGTAAGCAGCTTGAAGGTGTTATCGTTCAGTGCACCGAGGAACTGGGTAGCGTTGAGCCATGCGAATGAGCGGGCTTGCTTCATAGATGATGAAGCTTGCCACAGAACCGGGCAAGGGGCAACTGAAACCCTAGCCAGCTTCGCTGAAAGTGTTCAGGGGTTCAG
>SPBP01000274.1 GCA_004525935.1 Lentisphaerales bacterium
ATCTATCACTGCCACATGAAGGATGCGGCCGTTACACTGGATGGCGAAACGGGTATTCTCAGTTCGCATCTGAACTTCGGAACGCCGGGAAGGGGATGGGATTTCCGGAGCCTGGGACGGGGCGGAGTCGACTTTGAAGAGATCGTTCGCACGTTGAATACGATCAACTACGACGGCCCGCTCTCTGTGGAATGGGAAGATGCAGCCATGGACCGCGAATTCGGGGCAGCTGAGGCCTGCGATTTCGTCAAGGCCCTGGACTTCCCACGGTCCGATCGCGTGTTCGACGAAGCGTTCGGCGAATAGTTCCTGCCGATAGCCGATAATCGACACGGGCGACATGCATGACGAGAGGATATCAGTATCGTGACGCGGTTCGCCACAATACCGGCCTTGTGCGCATTTGCCTTGCTTCTTTCCTGCGCCAGGGGAAATCCCGAGGGTGACATGAAAAGCGAAGATAAACGGATCGTCCGACGCGTTCACGGTGCCGGAAGATGGTTTCCGGGCGACGAGAAAGACCTTTCTCGTATGATTAACACCTTCATTGAGTCTGCCAAGGTGCCGGAGATTAGGGGTCGCATAGTTGCCGGCATTGCGCCCCACGCAGGCTACGTGTTCTCGGGTAAGACTGCCGGCTATACCTTCCGCGCATTGAAAGACGCCGCCGCTTCCGGGAATGCGCCCGAGACTGTGGTTGTGCTGGGGCTCTCGCACAGGGGTGGGTTCAGCGGAATAGCGTTGATGGACGGTGATGCACTTGCGACACCATTGGGTGAAGTAGCGCTGGATAACGAAGCGGCAGACCTGTTGGTGAAGGGACGTGACAGGATCCGCCGGGATTACGCTCCACATGCAGGGGAACACTCAGCCGAGAACGAAATCCCGTTCGTTCAGGCGGCTCTGCCGAAAGCAAAACTGGTTGTGGCAATGTTCGGAGATCATGAGAAAACCACGCTCGATCAGCTCGTGGCAGGTCTGAACGAGTTGGCCGCAAAGAAGAAGATCTTCGTAATTGCGAGTACCGACCTGTTGCATGATCCTGACTATGATCTCGTCTCGACTACCGACCGAATCACCCTCAAGAAGATCGCGGCGCTCGAGGTGAAAGATGTGGCCTCCTCATGGAGCCCCGGAAGACAGGTCTGTTGCGGGCTTATGCCGGTGCTGACTGCTATGCAGTTCGCCCGGGACCAGGGAAGTAAGGCAGGGCAGGTACTATACTATCGCAATAACGGTGACGACGACCCTTCGAGTCGCGGTAACTGGGTCGTCGGCTACGGCTCAGTGATTTTCACCGTCGAGTAGCAGGCGCTGATGTCCGTGCCGGCGGTTCGCACCCGGCCAAGCGTTTTCTTTGCGGATCAGCTCTGCACTAGAGTCCGTCAGCCGACGGACACGGTGCGGGGCACGGCGGGGAACTGCCATTGCCTGACGGAACGAGCCGCATGCTTCTTTGGCAGTATCCTTGGAAGTTGGATATTCCTTGTTGGATATTGGGTGTTGAATCAGTTGCTCAGACACTCACACACCCACACACTCAGAAACGCAGTTCGCCTGTCAGGCAGTTGTTTCCGCCTTTCGTTGGCCCTGCTTTCGCTTGAACTGCAGTGACACCGTGCGCCGGTACAGGCCTTCACTCAGGTGCTCGTTTCTGAAGGCAATCGCAGCTTCGTAATGAAGCATGCGTGCGTCGTCGCCTCCGACTATTCGACCGCTCAGGAACTCGTTATTCCACATGGGCTCGGGTATCTCTGACCATTCCAGCAGCCAGCCGAACAGGTACATGAATATATCGGCGTCCACGCTTTCGGGAGGAAGCTCTTGCAAGATGATCTGCTCCAGACCGGAGAAGAGAGATATGACGACGCTTGACGGTGGACCGTACAACTCGAGTTCGGCAGTGACCTGTTTGAAGAACTCGGCGAGATCTACATCAGCCAACTCTTCGGAATCACGCTCGAACGCCTTTTGCGGGTAGAGCAGCTCCTTGGTGATTGGGTCAGAGCCGGGTGCGCTGAGAGTGAGGGAGTCACAACCCGGGTAGTCTTCCATGATTTCATCTATGAGGGCGGTCCAGAACTTCGCCGCGGAATTACAGTGGAGAGTGTCCCTGACTCGCAGACTGCTTGCACCGAACCGTTTGGTGAGGTCATCCTCGTCCTTGTTGCTCAATAGCCTCGACATGATTAGCAATCATACTCCGGCAAGGCAACCGTTTCAAGTCTGCTTCGGTGACTGATGATGGCCGCGGGGCCGTCGACGCGGCCGTCGGGAGCGGCGCCTGCGCGATCTTGGTGAGGGGTCGTTACTTTGCGCCGATGTAGATTCCGGACGGCGGATCTTATGCTCGGCAATATAGGCATTCCACCATTCAACCAGCTCCGATTCTTTGGCAGATTCCGCGACCGAGAACTTGAAATAGTCGAATGCGTCGTGGAAGAACAGGCGTTCCGCGAATCGGGCAGGTTGCTTCCCGTTAGTGCGGCTGAAGCGGTGGCGGGAACTGAATATGTGCGCCATGTGATAACCTGCCCGCTTCGGTACCTGCACGCGCTCTCCGAGCTCGTAGAGATACTGCATGATCGTCAAGGTAATTGCCTCGCCGCATCGAAGGTCACGTCGGCGGTCAGCGATGGACTCAAGGAATGGCCCCCACAACACGGAGAACAGGAGCCCGGGTGTTGGGGGACGACCGGCCTGGCGCCAGCTGTCTATCTGCAGGCAGGCCCGCCGCGCTTCACCTATGCGCCCGTCTGGATCTTCAGCAAGCCAGGCATTCCACTTTGGGAATAGTACCCCGAGAACGCCGGTATCGAAAAGGTAGTCCAGTGCTTTGCGCGAGTTGCCGCACATGAACAGTTTCAGGACTTCCTCATACAATCGTGCGCTCGATGTTTTCGTCAGTACTTCACGGAATTCGGAGATTGCCTGGTACGCGTTGGTTTCTATATGGAAGCCGAGCATTGCTGCAAAGCGAATAGCCCTTATCATCCGCACGGGATCTTCCTGGTATCTCACACGCGGGTCACCGATTGACCTTATAATGCCTGCATCGAGATCTTTCAGTCCGTCCACGTAGTCAATGATTCCGAAACCGTCAATATTATAGAACAGCGCATTGATAGTAAAATCGCGGCGTATGGCATCTTCTTCGGGAGTTCCGAAAACGTTATCGCGCAGGATAACGCCGTCCTCGGTCTTCAGCAGGGAACCATGCCTATTCTCGTTGGGCTGGACCTGAGCGACTGATGGTCCCTCCGCCTGGTCTTCGGCATTCGGCTTCGGGTCAGGAGTGGAGTTAGCTCGGAAGGTCGCGACTTCGATAATCTTTTCGCCAAAGAAGACATGTGCGAGTCTGAATCGTCGGCCGATCAGCCTACAGTTTCGGAAGATACGCCGAACGCGGTTAGGATTGGCGTCGGTAACGACATCGAAGTCTTTGGGCTTCCTGCCGAGCAGAAGATCACGCACGCCGCCACCGGCCAAATATCCAAGGTAGCCGGAGTCTTTAAGGTGGTAGAGAACCTTAAGTGCCTCCGGACTGATATCCTTCCGGCTCACTTTATGATCCGACCGAGCCACGTTTTTGGGCGAAGTCTTTATGGAATCAGGATCTGACATCCGCGTAATGTGTCATGTTAATGTGCCCATGACAAGACCGGCAACCAGCAAAAATCATTAGGGACAGACACATTATCGGCGTTGCGGCACTGGGCGGTGCTGATGGGTGTATCTGGTGGATAGGAATGGTCAGATTGGGCGTGTGAGAGGAGAGGGAGGCCGGTTTCGGGGCATAGTCATCAGATCAGGGCAGGCTCCGCCTGGAGTTGATAGACATGCTGGAACCGCCTCGTTGCTACTATCCCGTTGGGATGAAGATCACAGCCTTACGGAGGTCGCGCATC
>SPBP01000078.1 GCA_004525935.1 Lentisphaerales bacterium
CAGCTCCTCAAGCCGAGCCAGGGAACACAGGTGGCCACATCTACACCTTCCTGGTCGAGCAGCTTGGCAATCGTCTTACTGTTACCGACAGCGGTGGCGCAGTCTACACCGGTGTCATATCAGACGTCGCATCCACCAGCGGCCAATCCGCGGGGTCCTCAGGCCAGAGTCTTGTTATTGGTCAAGTCATCGCCACGTTCAATGTCTCCGGCGTAAGCAGGGCGGGCATGAATGTTAGAATAACCGGCACCTTGACCGCCAACTATGGCCGAGAGACGGATACTGCAGGCGGTGGTGCCGATGCCGGTGGTGCGGCGGCGGGCGGCGACGACGCTGTCCAGATTGAGCGCACCTATTTGCAGGGCAGGCTTATGAGTGCCACCTGGATTGAGGATGATGGCACTGCCGCTGATGTAGTGGGCACTACCATTGACTACGAGGTCGTCACCACCGCGGACGCTGGCGCCGGCGATGCAGACGCTGGTGCGCTCTAGAAGATACCATTGCCCACGTAGTGTACGGGTGAGTTGTCTTGCTACGTCTGACGTGCAAGTTATGCACCAGTTGGTGTTCTCCATATGGATGTCGGACTACGAGAATTCGAAGATTACTCCTATCCCAAGAGACGGCCGTGGCTTGTTGCGGTTGTCATTCTGTTGATCATTGTCGTGGTGCTCATCGTTCGAAACAGGTCAAAACGCCCTGCACCCGAACCGGCGCTTCCTGTTTCTCCGGTTGAGAGCGTGTTGCCTCCCAGTGCCCCAGTACCGGCCAGGCCCGCATCGATAAGACCGCAAAGCAGGACGTCCGCCACCAAGCCCACGCCCGCCAGGCCGCCAGTTGCCAGGCCCGCCGTCCAGCCTGCTTCGCTCGAGAGGGCGCGCCAGCTCGATTCCCAAGGGAACCTGCTCCATGCGAGAACTGCGTATCTCGACCTGCTCAGGACCGGGCTGGGGGAGTCTCTGCGCGCAGAGATCGAAAGACGGTTGGGCGAAATCAATATCACCCTTCTATTCTCTCCTCATGATATGCCCGAGAAAGTTCCATATACCGTCCAGCGCAATGATGCCATGGATAAAATTGCGCGCAAGTTTGGGACCACAACCGAGCTCATAGTCAAGTCGAACAACGTCCGTAATGAAAACCGCATCAAGGCAGGCGACATGTTCCGCGTCTTCAATGGGAAATTCTCGCTCCGGATATCCAAGGCCCGATGTGACATGATCCTCTATATGAATGGAGAATTCTGTAAGCGCTACCGCGTTGGCGTCGGCGCATATGACAGGACGCCAAAGGGAGAGTTTACAGTAGTGTCGAAGGAGAAGAATCCCACCTGGTGGAAAAGGGGACAGGCTCCCATCCCCTTTGGTGACAAACGCAATATCCTCGGCACGCGATGGATGGCCATCAAGGATATTGTCGATCCCGATCAGGACGAACGCGGTCTCGGAATACACGGCACATCCGACGACTCCTCCATCGGCAAGCGGCTCAGCGCCGGCTGTATCCGACTCGTGAACGCCGATGTCGAAGAACTCTTTGCACTTCTGCCTGTAGGCACAAGCGTCGAGATCGCCGAATAGCTGCCCGCGGGACGTTGTTGGGCTTCTTGGCCGACGCTTTTTCCTGTGACATTTCAACAGCATTGTGGCTTAATACCCCCTTCCTGTTCCGACAGATGGAGAATCGTTGGATGCACATATACAGAACACATAACTGTGGCGAACTGAGAGCCGAGCACGCATCGGCGACCATCCGGCTCTCCGGCTGGGTATTCAGGAAACGGGATCACGGCGGCATAATCTTTATCGACCTGCGTGATCATTATGGGCTGTCCCAGGTTGTTGTACGGCCCGACCGTGACTTCTTCGCTGTCTGCGAAAGGCTACGACTCGAAAGCGTTATAACCGTCACTGGTCAGGTCGTTGCAAGATCCGAGGATACCGTCAATAGCGACCTCCCCACCGGCGAGATCGAAGTTGTTGTTGACGAAATGCATGTCGAGAGCGCTGCCGAGGCAATTCCTCTCCACCTTGCCGGGGAAGAAGACGGCCCCGAAGAGCTCCGTCTGAAACATCGATTCCTCGACCTGCGACGCGAACGCATGCACAGGAATATCCTGCTGCGTTCGGATATAATTGGAGATATCCGCGAGCGCATGCGCGGGCACCGGTTTGTAGAGTTCCAGACCCCCATTCTCACCAGCAGTTCGCCCGAGGGCGCCCGGGATTACCTCGTGCCAAGCAGGTTGCATCCCGGCCACTTCTACGCATTGCCACAGGCGCCGCAGCAGTTCAAGCAGCTTTTGATGGTCGCCGGTTTCGACAGGTACTTCCAGATCGCCCCGTGTTTTCGTGACGAAGATGCCAGGGCCGATCGTTCTCCCGGCGAGTTCTATCAGCTCGACATCGAAATGTCGTTTGTTACCCAGGAGGAAGTATTCGCCGTTGTCGAGGACGTCCTGTACGGAGTCTTTCGAAAGTTTTCCGACTGGGCAATCGACTCTCTGCCCTTCCCGCGAATTCCTTATCGAGACGCCATTATCCGGTACGGCACCGACAAGCCCGATCTCCGAATTCCCATAACCATGGTTGAGCTCACCGATGTGTTCAGGAACTCCGGGTTTAACGCGTTTAAAGAATTGATAGAGAAGGGCGCTGTCGTCAGGGGCATCCCGGTCAAGGGAATAGCAGGGAGTCCACGAAGCTTCCTTGATCGCATGGTCGGCTACGCCCAGTCTATTGGTGCCGGTGGGCTTGCCTATCTCGTCTGGGCCGAGGGTGGAGTCAAGGGACCCATAGCCAAGTTCCTTTCTGCCGACGAAATGAAGCAGCTCGAAGAAACTTGTGATGTCAGCAACGGCGACGTTGTCTTCTTCGTCTGTGACAAGCCCGCTGCAGCTGCACGAATCAGCGGCGATGTCAGGTTGAAGCTTGGCAGGGATCTCAATCTCGTCGAGGAAAACGCATACCGGTTCTGCTGGGTGGTCGATTTCCCCTTCTTTGAATTCGACGATGAAGAGGGGAGGGTCATCTTCTCTCATAACCCGTTCTCAATGCCACAGGGCGGCATGGCCGCTCTCGAGGAAAAGGATCCTCTCGAGATCCTCGCATATCAGTACGACATCGTCTGTAACGGCTGCGAACTGTCAAGTGGCGCAATACGCAACCACGACCCCGCGATAATGTACAAGGCATTCGGCATAGCCGGTTATTCCAAGGAAGATGTCGACACCAAGTTCGGCGGGCTCATATCTGCGTTCAAGTATGGCGCTCCGCCGCATGGTGGCATTGCACCAGGCATCGACAGGATAGTCATGCTAATTGCGCACGAAGAGAATATCCGCGAGGTAATCGCATTTCCCATGAACCAGCGGGCTGAAGATCTGCTTATGAACGCCCCCGCCCAGGTCACCGAGAAGCAACTTCGCGAACTGCACTTGAAAGTTGTCCTACCCAAGCCCGACCAGCCCAGGTAAAGAAGTGCCCTCTTCTCGCGTATCAGCTCCAAGTCTGTAACTAGAGCGGTTGAAAGAATACTGTAGCCGGAGGGGCGTTGCGAATTGCTCATGGTTAAGGAACGCGAAGCAGGCATAGCAGAGCTATGTCGATGCAGCGTGACGCTGACCATGAGCAATGCAGTAGCCAAAACGGCTACAGTATTCTTGAAGCTGCTCTAGCATCCCGGCAGCGCAACAGAACGTTCAGTTCGATCCTCGAGCGTCTTGACCCGGACTTCGCCCGCCAGCACTTCTTCCGGCCCGATGAACGCCGCTTCCACGAAGCCGCTCTTATTCGCCCACGAGAAGAAGGCCTTCGCCTTCTGATTACGAAGCGCAAGATCCACACTTCTGCCCTGCCTGCGAAACTGCTCTGCCGCTGCCATCGACGCCGGGCGCTGGGCTTCCTCCATATATCCAAGTGCCAGGTCCCTGGTCGGGGAGATACCATTCAGCCGACCCGAGGCTGAAAGTAGTTCCGCTATCACCACGTCTCCGAAACCCAGGCCCACACCCGACATTGGTTTGCCGCCAAGGTCCTGCAGCAGATTGTCATACCTGCCCCCGCCGAATATCGCACGGAGCCGCTTTGCCTTGTCAAACGCCTCAAAAACGATTCCCGTGTAATAACCCAGGCCGCGGACAACCGAGATATCGAACCGGGCCATCGCATCGATCTTGTAGTGAGAAAGCATCGAGAACAGCGATAGCAGCTCGCGATATGACTCAGTTTCTTCACCCAGCAGCTTCCGCGCTTCATCAAGTGTTTCAAGACGCATAATCCTGAACGCAGCCTCGACATTCTCTTTGCTCAGACCTGCCGATTCTAGTGAGGCCGAGACTTCAGCATCCGTCAACTTCCCCAGCTTATCCAACGCCAGGAATACCGCCCCGTGTATCTTGCGCGGAATGCCGCTTCCATCAAGCAGGTCGGCCAAGAGTGCCCTGCTGTTTATGTGAATCGCTGCGTCATCCGATCCGATCCCGAGCATAGACAATGCGGACACAGCCGTCGCAATCACTTCCGCTTCCGCCGACACCGATTGTTCGTCGACGATGTCAAGATTCCACTGGTAGTGTTCCCGCTTACGACCCCGGGTTGTCCTCTCGTAGCGAAAACATTGCGCGATAGCAAACCACTTCAACGGAAAGGAAAGCGCCCCCTGTTTCGCCGCGATCATCCTTGCGAGGGTTGGGGTCATTTCCGGGCGAAGCGCCAGGTCTCGGCCACTCTTATCCTGGAACGAATAGATCTGCTTCTCAATCTCCTCGCCTGCCTTACGCTTCAGCAGATCCAGAGACTCCACCACGCATGCATCGTATTGCAGAAAGCCGTGGCGGCACGCGGCGCTCTGCCATGCACTGAAGATGGCGTTTTGTACGGCCATTTCGTCCGGGTAGAAATCGCGCATACCCCTCGGGGCACGGAGGACGCTTTTATCATCATCACTCATGGTTGCCGGGTCTCACTCCTGCATTGCATGACAGCATCATGAATTCTGGACCAGTTCACGCATCCGTTTGCCCGCCTTAAACTTCACCACCTTACGCGGCGAAATCTGGACCGTATTCTCGGGTTTCCTCGGATTTCGCCCGATCCTGGCCTTACGGAGCTTCACGTCGAACACCCCGAAATCCCTGAATTCGACGTGAGTACCAGCAATCAGCGCGCTGGTTATCGCGTCCAGTGTCTTCTGAATTATTGTTAACACGTCCTGCTGGGCCACACTCGTCTCTTTCGAAATCTGAATTGCCAACTCTCTCTTAGTCATTGTCTGCCGATCTCCTCTCTGTTGCTTCAGGCCAGTTTCATGCATGCGGCCTCCGCGAAGGGCGCAAGACGTTGCATCAAGTGCTCGAACATTTCGAAGGTAAGCTGCTGACTGCCATCCGAACTTGCGGTTGCCGGGTCAGGATGAACTTCAACAATAAGCCCATTTGCCCCTACAGCAATTGCAGCGCAAGACAATGCAGCAACCAGATCATGTCGGCCCGCAGCATGACTCGGATCCACGAAGACCGGCAGGTTACACTCCTGTCTCGCCAGCGCAACCGCGCTCAGGTCAAGTGTGTTCCGCGTCGCTTTCTCGAATGTGCGTATGCCGCGTTCGCAGAGAATCACGTTCGGATTTCCATTCTTCACAAGGTACTCCGCCGCAAGCAGCCACTCTTCTATAGTTGCCGCCATGCCGCGCTTCAGCAGCACGGGCGTTTTCGTGGCGGCCACCGCCTCAAGCAGCGAGTAGTTCATCGCGTTCCTCGCACCGATTTGGAGAATATCTACGATCCCCAGCATCTCCTTCAAATCCGTTTCCTTGACCACTTCGGAAACTATGGGCATCCCTGTCGCCTGTTTCACTCGGTCCAGAATCTTCAACCCCTCCACTCCCAGTCCTTGAAAATCATACGGAGATGTGCGCGGCTTGAATGCGCCACCCCGCAGCAGTGTCGCGCCCGACGTCTTCACGTGCTCGGCTGTCCGCAGCATTTGCTCGTAGCTCTCCACCGAGCATGGCCCCGCGATAACATGGAACGTGTTTCCCCCTATCTCAAGGTTGCCGACCGGGATCGTCGTGGTTTCAGGTGTGACCTCCCTGCTGACCATCCGGTATCGCTTCTGGATAGGGAAAACCCGCTCCACGATGGGGATCGTTGCGAGCACTTCAAGACTGGCATGCGCGGTCTCGTCGCCTATTGCGTTGATAACCGTGCGAACAACGCCCTTGATCGTATGAGGCTCATAACCGAGTTCTCGGACCTTGTGCTCGACATTCTCGATGTCCGACTGGGTGTGACCCGGTTTCAGTACTATGATCACTGCAACCCCCTGTTTCTGGCTTTCGGAACGCGACTAAACAGTCGCGGTTGAGCGCCTTCAGAGAAACCATAGTACGCACAATATCAACGGCTTATGCAAGACTTTTCTGAATCGGTGGGGACACCAGCACATCCTCGCGCACCGCTGTCGGCGTGAACCGCACGATTTCATTGACGGCCGGAGCCGGAGCGGGGAACAAGGTCGGAACATACTCCTCCGTCGATCCGTGTCCGCAACCGTTCGAATCATGCGATTCCACCAGCACCGAGACTTCGTGGAGCTCCATGCGTGATGCAAACTCCTTGCGCTTCTCCAGACCCAGTGTGATCAGCTTCACAACTCGCGACTTCTTTGTTGCCTTATCAACATCGTCAGTCAGGCTTTCCGCCTTTGTGCCAGGCCTCGGGCTATACGGAAACACGTGCAACCTGCTGAACGGGAGTTCATCGAGCATGCGATATGTATTGTCGAAGGCCGCTTCATCCTCACCCGGGAAGCCCACGATAATGTCTGTTCCGATCCCGATCACCCCAATCTTGCCCGCTGCATACTCTATGAAGCCTCGGTATTCTTCTGACGTGTAACGTCTTCCCATGGCCGAGAGTATTCGATCATCACCGCTCTGCATCGGTATATGCAGGAATCGACACAGCTTCGAAGAATCCGCCATGTAGTCAACTACCTCTCGTTCCTGCTGGGATAATTCGATCGAACTCAGGCGTATCCGCTTCAGCTCCGGTATCTTCTCCAGCGCCTCAAGCATGTGCCACAACCTGCGTCCCTCATCGTCGTACGATCCCAGGTTCGCACCGGTAAGCACCAGCTCCTTGTACCCATCTTCTGCCAGGCACTTTGCTTCAGTCAACACTTCCGCGAACGGGCGGCTTGTTGAGCGACCGCGAGCGATCGGCACAATGCAATATGCGCAGTCAAAGCTGCACCCATCCTGTACCCTCAGCAGTGCACGAGCCGTATCGAATCGGGGCACCGGCGGATCATTCCGACCATCGGAGCTGGGCCCAGAAGCGAGGAGAGGAAGGAGCGGCGGAAGATCCAGCTTCTGCGCCTGGGTTGCTGCCATATCCGCGCCGGATTCACGAAGGACCCGGTCAGCATCAACCTGCGGTGCGCAGCCGGCGACTATAACGAACGGGTCACCCGGGAACCGTTTTGCCGCACGGGCGAAACGAATGCTCTTTCTTTCCGCCGTTCGTGTTACCGTGCAACTTTGCACCACAACAATGTCGGCCTGCTCGCCGAATGGAACCACGCAATATCCATCCGCTTCGAACCGGGCTACCATCGCTGCAGTTTCCGCCTGGTTCAATCGGCATCCCACGGTCTTGAATGCGGCACGAAGCATGCTGGGCCCTGTCTAAGAAGTTTCGGGTGTGAATATGAGAAGACGATCTGCGGCGCCTGGCCGGGCAGCACCGGCAGCACGATCAGCCTATTCCATGATAGCCCCGATCGCTGCGGCGCCAACCGATGCCGCATAACGCTTCAGGTATCCCGTCAGTTCACGAGCGATCGGCGGCGCGGCTTGCGCCTGGCGCTGCCGGATTTCCTCGTCCGACAGAGCCACATCAAGCCGGCATCCCGGTATATCAATAGCAATCCTGTCGCCGTTCTTCAGCAGACCGATCGGTCCTCCGGCAGAGGCCTCTGGAGACACGTGGCCTATGCACGCTCCACGTGTACCACCCGAGAACCGGCCGTCCGTTACCAGTGCCACGCTCTCGCCCAGGCCCTGGCCCATAATGTATGAAGTCGGTGCCAGCATTTCCTGCATACCAGGCCCCCCGCGCGGACCTTCCCCGCGAATCACCACAACATCACCCGCTTTCACGCGACCTCCAAGGATCCCCTCGCAGGCATCTTCCTGCGATTCGAAGACAACCGCCGGCCCCTCGAAATGCAGCATAGATGGGGCGATCCCCGCCGCTTTAGCCACTGCTCCGTCGGGTGCCAGGTTGCCGCGCAATATCACCAGACCGCCCACCGCGGAGTATGCTCTGTCCAGTGGTCTTATCACTTCTTCATCAAGCGCCTTCGAACGTCGCACAGACTGTCGAATCGTCTTTCCCGACACCGTCAGAGCATTCTCCTTAACCAGCCCCGGCACAGCCGAGATCGTTTTCAGAATCGCGCTCACGCCACCGGCCCGATCAACATCCTCCATGTGGTAATTCGACGAAGGCGAGACCCTGCATATGTTTGGACAGCGATTCGAAATATCGTTGATCCGGTCCAGGTCATATTCCACGCCCGCCTCGTGGGCGATAGCCAATGCATGCAGGATCGTGTTCGTGCTGCCGCCCATTGCCATATCCAGCGCGAAAGCGTTATCCAGCGAATCCCGTGTCACGATATCGCGGGGCAGCGGTCCACCCTTCGTCGCAATCTCAACAATCAGGGCTGCCGCTTTCCTGTACAGCTTCTTTCTTGCCGGATCATTTGCAAGAATTGTCCCGTTCCCCGGCAGTGCAATTCCTATCGCCTCGCACAGGCAATTCATGGAGTTTGCGGTGAACATTCCCGAGCATGATCCGCAGCCCGGGCATGCATTCTCCTCGATCTCATTCAACTTGCCGGCATCTATCTTTTCCGTACGCAGACCTGCCACTCCCTCAAAAACGCTGATCAGGTCAAGTGCCTGGCCCGCCGGCGAGCGACCCGCAGCCATCGGTCCGCCGCTCACCATGAGTGCTGGGACATTCGTGCGCAACACACCCATCAACATACCCGGCACGATCTTGTCGCAGTTCGGTATGCACAGCACCGCGTCGAAGCAGTGCGCGCGTATCATCGATTCCACACAGTCCGCAATAAGTTCCCTGCTTGGGAGCGAATACTTCATGCCGGTATGGCCCATGGCAATCCCGTCGCAGATCCCGATTGTATTGAATTCAAAAGGGATACCCCCCGCTTTGCGGATATACTTTCTGACGTAACGTCCAACTTCGTCCAGGTGCGCATGCCCTGGAATGATCTGGTTGAACGAATTGCACACCCCGATGAACGGTTTGGCAATATCCTCCGTCTTCAGTCCCACGGCCCTGAGAAGGCTTCTATGCGGCGCACGTTCCGGCCCCGCTTTTATCTGGTCGCTGTTCATTATGACCGTTCCTCTCCCTATTATCGGCTTCTGGAAATGTTGCGTTCTGCAATGGCACCATGCAAGAACAATCGAACAGCCGTCTCAATTCCTCCAGCATGGGCGCATTCCACTTCTGTAGGGTTTTGTTGATCCTGTGATCCTGTGAGCGTAGAGAGGCCACGAAGACAGGAAGTCCATAGCAAATGCGCTACTACATGAGCAAGCAGCATCAACAACGAAAACCGTGATGAAGAGGAACTTCGAACAATGGGTGAATGGAGAGAAGAGAAGATTAACCGCGAATAGCCCGTCTTC
>SPBP01000091.1 GCA_004525935.1 Lentisphaerales bacterium
AGTGCCGCGCCACGAAAAGGCTTGTTTGCCGGCCGAAGTGTCATGTAGTTTCATCCTCGCCATGCGTATTCATATTCTTGGCATACGGGGTTTGCCCTCGACATACAGTGGCTACGAGACGTTCGTAGGAGAGCTCGCACCCCGGCTGGCACAGCGAGGGCACGAGATCACCGTGTATTGCCGCAGGTCACTCTTCCCCAAGCAGCCTGAGTCATGGAATGGGGTCCAGCTTCGCTATTCAGCAAGCCTGGAGCACAAGGTGGCCAGCACAATGTCTCATTCGCTGTTTGCGATGATCGCGGCGGTGCGCGCAAAACCCGATGTTATACTCTCCGTCAATGCTGCAACGGGCTGGTTTTCTCCTATCGCGCGAATGCGGCATGTTCCCAATGTCATCAATGTTGATGGGATGGAATGGTTGCGCCCGAAATGGAGCGGGCTGGGCAAGTTCATGTTGATCAACGGGGCCCGTATGGCCTGCAGATTCGGGAGTGTTGTTGTCACGGATGCAGAGGAGATGCACCGACTTTACGCGAGCCAGTTCGGGATAGAGTCAATTGATATTGCCTACGGCGCGAACATGGATGATTCCAGCGATCCGGATATCGTCCGGGCGTACGGGTTGGAGCCGGGGAAGTACTTTCTCGTCGCGAGTCGTCTTGTGCCGGACAACAACGCGGACCTTATCCTGGAGGCCTTTATGAAGACACGAACGGACATGAAACTCGCAGTGGCCGGAGGGGCGAATTACAAGGGGAACAGGGTGGAGCGGCAATTCTTCGAGAAGCTGAAGGCTATATCCAATGACAGGGTCAAGTTCCTTGGGCACGTCGACAGCAACGAGGCCATAAAGGAGCTACACTGCAACTGTTTCGCCTATGTTCACGGCCACCAGTTTGGGGGTACGAACCCATCACTCCTGAAGGCGTTGGGCTATCGCAACATGATTCTGGCCCTGGACACGCCCTTCAACCGGGAAGCGCTCAAGCAGGGGGTATACGGGATGCTGTATGCGAAACAGACGGAAGATCTTCATTCGAAGATGCAGGACATCTGTGATCATCCCGAGAAGGCGGAGTCTTTTCGCGAAAAAGCTAGGGACAGGATACGGGAACGATACACGTGGGACCACATTACCGACCAGTACGAGGCTCTGTTCGATGCGGTTCGCCGGGGCGTGCCTCGAAAAGATATCCACGTGTAGGGAAAGTTCCCTTTGATCTGGACCGGTTAATACGGGAAACTGGCTGTATGAGAGCGCTTGTAACAGGGGCTGCCGGATTCATCGGGTCGCACGTGGCCGAACATCTCCTTCGTGAAGGCCTGGAAGTCATAGCCCTGGACGATCTGAGCGGAGGGTTCGCCGATAACGTGCCGGAGGGTGCGACATTCGTGCAGGGCTCGATCAACGACCGCAGCCTGCTCGACACTCTTTTTGAAAAGCACGGATTCGACTATGTCTTTCACCTGGCCGCCTATGCTGCCGAAGGGCTGAGTCCGTTCATCCGGCGATTCAACTACGAGAACAATCTGATCGGTTCAATCAACCTGATCAACCTGAGTGTTATTTACAAAATCAAGTGCTTCGTGTTCACGTCATCGATTGCCGTCTATGGTTCCGCTCCGCCTCCGATGACGGAAGACACAACGCCCCGTCCCGAAGATCCGTATGGGATTGCCAAGTACGCCGTGGAACTGGATCTGCGTGCCGCGCACCATCAATTTGGGCTGCCTTACGTGATTTTCAGGGCGCACAATGTTTACGGTTCGCGACAGAATATCGGAGATCGGTATCGCAACGTCGTGGGCATCTTTATGAACCAGGTTCTTCGTGGTGGTCCCTTAACAGTTTTCGGGGACGGGCAGCAGACCCGCGCCTTCTCTCACATTGACGATGTTGCCCCCGTTATTGCTCGTTCAATCCAATGCCCGGAAGTCATGGGCGAGGTTTTCAACATCGGGGGAGATGTTGCCATCTCCGTGAACGAACTGGCCGAAGTCGTAATGGCAGCGCTGGACCGCCAGGTTCCCATCAAACACCTGCGTTCCCGACAGGAAGTAAAGGATGCCTACGCCTCCCATGAAAAGGCGGCGCGCGTGTTCGGGGGCAAGAAGAAAGTCTCCATTGAGGATGGGGTCCGGCAGATGGCCGAGTGGGTTAAGGTGGTTGGAAGCCGTGCTGCACCGGCATTCGAGAATATCGAGATCCGCGAGGGCCTTCCCGAAGGGTGGAGCGGGAACGACTGATCAGGTAACTCGAACTACGGAACGGTATACCCGAAGTGTTTCTTCAGCGGTCCGCCTCCACGAGAACATCCGTGCTCGTTCCCGCCCGAGGTTCTCAAGGTCACGCCGCCGCGCGAGATTGAGAAGCACTGCCTCCAGTCCCTCTCGAATGCTGGCGATGCTTCCCGGGTCAACTAATTGTGCGGCCGCACCGGCGACCTCGGGCATGGAGGATACGTCCGACGTCAGAACCGCGGTACCGCAACTCATGGCTTCCAGAATCGGCAGGCCGAAGCCTTCGAACAGGGAGGGGTATGCGAAGAGGTCGGCTTCATGGTAGAAGGCGGGAAGCTCTTCTTCCAGGACGTAGCCGGTGAAAAGCACGCGATCAGTCATGTTGTTCTTTCGGCAAGTGCGGAATACCTCGGATTCTTTCCAGTTTGCCTTCCCAACAATAACGAGCTGGTGATCAACATGCGACCTGTTCACGAGATCCGCATAGGCTTGAATCAGGCGTGACAGATTCTTGCGGGGTTGCAGGTTCCCGACGGCAAGAATGTAAGGTTTCCGCACCCCGAACCTCTTCAAGATAGACCCGGCAATATGAGGGGCTGGGATGTCTTGCTGCAGGGATTCCGCGGCGGCCGGATAGGTAACATGAACTCGCTCCTGGGCTATGTGGAGAAACGCCACAATATCGCGCCTGGAACATTCCGAGATGGTGATGATTGCACTTGCCCTGGGCGCCGTCATGCGGATTCCCGTTGCCAGTACGAAACGATCCCGCGGCGAGAACCACGCAGCGTTTCGCTCGTATGCCATGTCGTGAATGGTTACGACCATGGGGCATGGTATACTGAACGGCCCGGCGTAGGTCACATGAAGGAGATCGATGTCATGCTTTCGGACCGCGCGGGGCAAATCAAGAAGAAGCCGCCGGAAAGGATTCTGTGACACGGGGCAGGCGTGGCAATCAGCGTCGAACGGGATTGTCTGCCCAAGCAGGTCAGCATTCGTAGTTGCCAGAAAGAACTCATCTCCTGAGCGGAGCGCTTTGAGGCCCTTGACGAGGTTGACAATGTAGGTTTCGTTTCCTGTCTCGTTCTCCCCCACCATGTGCATGTCGATTAGGATTCTCATGGCGATCTTCCCGGCTTTGCTGTCCCCTGCGCGCTCCTATCATGACGCGGACCAACAACTCCTTCATCCTTCCCGCTGACAATCCGATCTGCCACTTCGACTCCCTGCATGAACGAATGGTCCATGTTCCCTACCTCGTACTTCCAGGAGCCGAACCTACCTCGCGAGAAGATATTGTAGTTCTCGAGGCCCGGCATCACTTCGGCAAGGATGGCGTCCCTTTCAAGTGTGGGCAGCGGGTATGCGTATGCCAGCTCTCGAATCCACAGCTTGACAACCGAGTTATCGGGTCCGATGAGGCCCGAGCGAGAGAGGGCGCGGATGCAGTCCTGCGCAATGGCATTCGGATCCGTTAGATGCCCCGGCGCCCCCGAGACCTCAGCCATCAGTGAGTAATGGCCGGCCGGCGCGTTTGATGGGCTGTAGTTGCTGAAGACCGTGACACGGTAGAAGGGACAATCCGGCTCAGGGAAGTAGGCCCAGCATTTGTCGGCTGCGGCCGCTGGAATCTCGCCGGTAAGTCCCAGGCCGACGATGAGCACGCTGTTGTGAACAAGCGAGGCGGCGCGTTCCACATGTTCGGACGGGGCGGAGAGTGCCACGAGACGGACTAACGGGATAGAAGAGATCAGGTAGTCGTATTTCTCCGTACGGCCGCTCGACAATTGAATGGTTCGCTTGAGCATGTCGACGCCGACCAATCGTTCCGCGTAATGGATGCTGTCCTGCTCAAGCCGAGCTGCGAGTCGCCTCCATATTTCGCCGGTGCCGCCACTTGCAGGAAAGCGGAAGACCCGGTTAGGTCCCCAATGAGCAGCCTTTTCTGCCGACGACGTATCGGGCACGGCCACGCGTTCGGCCAACCACGAGGCTGACAGCCGCCCGGGGTCACACGCCCAGACCTTCCGGTTGTATGGGTTCAGGAACAGTCGTGCGATGCCACTGCCGGCAAACGTGTCTATCCATTCCTGGAAAGTAGCCGGCGGATTCGCAGGCTCACGGGCTTCCGCCAGACCGGCCAGGCATTCGTCGCGTTCACGGTCAGGCAGACAACGAATATGGTTCTGAAAAGGGTAAGGGACCCACCTGTCGAGAATCCGAATAAACGCCTTGCGCTGGTGCTGAATCCAGTCCTGCGCCCCGCTTGTTGCAGACAACATGCTATCGAATTGTTCATAGTGAGAAAACAGCACATGGCCGCCAAGGTCCCAGGTGAAACCGTCGGCCTCGAAGCTTGCGGAGAGTCCACCCGGATAACCGTTGGCTTCGAAGAGGCACCACGGGATGCCAAGTTCGCTCAGGCGACAGGCTGCGCCAAGGCCTGTTGGACCTGCCCCGACAATGACACACTTCATTTCGACTCCTTCAGCAAACTTCCGAATTGGTGCCGAGAGAAGCCAGTCGGGCTTTGTACCCGACCGTCTGGCGGAAGGAACGCAGCGACCCGGTCACCAGTCTCCACGCATTGATGGAGACCTGTCCGCTGTACCTGCTCCGGTGAGGAATATGGATTTCAACAGTCTTCAGGTGTCGATATGCGGCGAAGCCGGATATCAGAATATTCGGCGCGAATGAGTCAGGGGCGATGGACTCGAAGCATGGCGCGAAAGCGGCTGATCGCATGAGACGATACGGACAGTTCACATCGTAGATCGATGGGCCGTAGACGGCACGCACGGTGAGGCGGGCGAAGAGGCTTACGAGCTTGCGGGACATTGAGCTGTCCCGTTCGTACCGTTTGCCCACCATGAAATCATGGTGATGCCTTATATGCCACAACTTGTAGAACCAGTCGGGTCCCATCTCATCGTCGGAATCCACCTGGAAAACCCATTCGAATCCCCTGCAGTGCTCTACGTATGCCCGGCGTATAGTTGGTCCGTGCCCCGCATTGCATCCGGTGTGGCCTTTGACAGAAGGCAAATGAGCGCATACAGACTCCACTATCGCCCGGGTCTGGTCGTTGGATCCGTCGTCGTATACGTGTATCTCATAGGCCACATTCAGCTTTGCCAGTTCGCCGTTCCAGGTTTCGATGACTTTGGCGATGGTTCCCTCTTCATTGAACACGGGGATAACGACCACAAGATCGCGGCCTGGTGTCGATGCGGTCATTCTTCTGCTCCGGTCAGTTGTTGCTGCTTCCCGGGCTGCGCGCAGTGTGAAGCCGCCCGGCGCTATTTGAAACGCCGCTAGTGGGAGATCCTTCAGGACGGAGAGGATTTGCCGATGCAGCGCTCAATGCTGTTCCCTTTCCGATATAGGTTGCGGGAACGGGGCGTTCGAGTCAACCACGGAGATCCACATCGGGCTTCATTGGGCAAACTGCGGATCCGGACGTTGCCTGCGTAGCTCAGTGGTGCAGACCCAACACGCGACAATCCTGCCGGCTTTCACGCGATTGACGCAACCCCGGAGCCAGCCTGTTTGGACCTTGTTTTCTTCCCGTCCAGCGGATAATCTTTCCTAGTGACCGGCAAGTTGTTGGGCCGGAACCGAAAGCAACAGTTGTGGTAGGAAAGCAATTCCCTGTCAGCTTCGGATAACCGCGACGGTGTCTTCGGCGATCATAAATCGGCTGGGCCCAAGTTTCGCGCTGCAATCGCTGATCGATCATCCCGAGCAGGTTACCCGGCACAGGAACGAGTTGTGCTAGAGAATCAACCATGATTACAACCGGGATATGGATTAACTACCTCCAGGAGCGCCTCTTCCGGGGGCCGAGAGACGGCGATCGCCCCGAATCGTACGATGAGGTTCTGGCCGATGACGAAAGACAGTGACAGGGACGGCATCTATCGCGAGCCCGGCATCAACGATGCGCTGGTGCAGTGGAACAATACCATGTATGCCAGGCATCCCACGCCATACGGCAAGGGTATAGCAGGCGCGATCCAGGAGGCCAGGGTGCGAGCCGTGCTGTCGCTGGCCCGGCTTACCTCGGGCGACAGCGTGCTGGAAATCGGGTGCGAGGGAGGCGGGCTCCTCGCCCGGCTTCCTCCTTGCGTGAAGATTGCCGCCTGCGACGTGTCGCTCGGCGCACTTGGCCATGCGCGGGAGCGGCTCCATTCCCTCGGGCGGAACGTCGACCTGTACCACGCGGATGCTGAGACGAGCCTGCCGTTTGCCGCGGGGGAGTTCTCGGCAATCATCTGTTCAGAAGTGCTGGAACACGTCGCCTCTCCCCGCAAGGTTGTCCGAAATATCCATTCGATCTCCACGCAGGAAACAAAAGTTGTTTTCACCGTTCCGATTGAGTGGCTCAAAACGAGAATGAAAGGGATACTGAAAAAGTTGCACCTGTTGGATCGCCTGTTCCCAGCAATCGAGGAGGGGCGGAGTGAATGGCATTTGCATGCATTTTCGGACAGGATGGTTCGATGCCTCCTGAAAGGCCTTTTCGTGGTCGAAAGAACCGCCTGGCCGTGGTGATGTCACGCAGTATATCTGTGCCGGTGGATACAACCGTCGGAGTTGGCCCCTCCGATATCGAACGAGAGGATCCTGGCACAAGATGTATTGTGACTGGAGATCAGGAGATCCGGAGGGTGAACAGTGAGCGCCGCGAGGCCCATTAATCTTATCTGGATCGTGTTGGCCGGAGCCGTGGCCGTCACGCTCTGTGCCGTCGACAACCGGAGTCTCTGGATCGACGAGGCGGGCAGCGCCGTGCTGGCTTCCGAGCCATCTTTCGTTCGGTTCGTGGGAAGCATGTTTCAAGAAGGCGGATCCACGGCCCAGATGCCGCTGCACGGCATATACGCCTGGCTCTGGATACGGATGTTCGGCATATCGGAGGTCTGCTTGCGGCTCAGCAACCTGCCGTGGTTCCTGATGGGGACGGCAGCGTTGTGCGTGTACTGGCCCAGGCGCACGGCGCCCTTCTTGATCCTGGTCACTTTCTTCAGCCCTTTCCTGTGGTATTACCTGAACGAATTCAGGCCGTACGCCATGGGATGGGCCGGCGCGAGCATGATCGTGGCGCCACTTTACGCTCAACTTGATTCCTGCGGACGGCAGGAGGGAAGGAGGGTTCCTGTCTTTCCGTGGACGCTGGGCGCCGGGCTGGTTGTCCTTGCAGCAAGCAGCATGCTGGGAGCGCTCTGGTGTGTAGGCGCGATACTTGCCTGGTTCTGGACTCTTCCCCGCAAGGGGTATCGGGATACCTCGCGCAGTTCGTGGGGGGCGATTACGGCGACCGCTTGCATCCTGTGCCTGCTGGCGGTCTACTACTTACTTACGCTCCGAATGGGCAGCAGGGGAGCCGCTGTCGGCAGAACAGGAATTAAAGAGGTCGCATTCGCGGTCTATGAACTCATCGGAATGCTCGGGTTGGGGCCCGGCAGGCTTGAGCTCAGGGCCACGAGTGGAGCGGCACTGGGGCAGGCGCGTTACTTCGTCCCGGTTGGTGCTGCCGCGGTCGGCCTGGCCCTTGTGGTCGTCAGATCGGCGCTGCATTCCAGGCCATGGCGAATCCCTCGGCATGCCGTGTTCTGGATACTTCTGGCGTCCCCCGCCACAGTACTGATAGGGGTCGGGATGGTTATGGACTTCCGCGTACTGGGCCGGCATTTCACGCCTGGAGTTCTCCTGTTCTCGGCGCTCCTTGCATACGGACTCGATCTTATGTGGCGATCCCGGCATCTGCTTCAGAGAGCCGGGGTCTGCGTTCTCTTGGGGGTGCTTGCCTTTTCCTGTGCGCAGGTCAGGCTTGCGCCCCGGCATGCCAAAGACGACTACCGGAAAGCGGCGGCCCTGGCCAAAGACGCTTCGCGTTCGGGGCTAACGGTCTGGTGGGCTGCTGACGTGAGCGCAGCTCGCTACTACCGCATCGAGTTTCCGGATGCGCCGGATGTCGCCGTCCCTGGCCGTATTCTGCCAGTCCGTAACACCGTACCGGAGAGCCCGGACGATCAGCCGCCGCCATCCCTGATGATTCTCTCCAAGGAAGATCTTTTCGACGCGACGGGCAGCCTCAGAGACTACGCAATCATGCAAGGATTTGTTTGCGTCGATTCCTTCCCAGCATTCACGGTGTGGGCACGCCCGACAGGTCCTCACCACGGCTCCTTCTGACGCGGCCATTCCTCACAGCATGGCGGGGCAACAGATTTCTCCCCCCAGGAGGCCTGCTGTGTTCTTGAAACTTTGGGTCCAGTAGGATGGGCATCCTTGCCATCCGGGGGGACGGACGTTTATTATGGGCTGCAGCAAGATGAAAGGTCTGACCCATTTTGTTACGGGCATAGCTGCGGCTTCATGTTTCCCGATAGCCATCCGGGCAGGAGCCGAAGGCAATCCTCTCTATTTCATACTGGGCGGGATCTTCGGCCTCATCCCCGACACCATTGACTTC
>SPBP01000343.1 GCA_004525935.1 Lentisphaerales bacterium
CCCGCTCCACCAGCCGCATACGTTACTGGTGCACCGGAAATCGAACTAGAAGTGCCAGCTCCACCAGCAGGTTGCATCACTCCAGTAGTAGCATTTGTGCCTACACTCGATGAACCACCACCGCCACCACCACCGATATTGTCTCCGTCTATTTGAAACCCATCCCCACCCGCATAGCCTTGACCACTTGTGCCATTCGTCCCGGGGAGATACGAGGCGTCCTTCCAAGTTCCAGCGCCACCCGACCCTCCAACACTTGCATAAGCATCTGGAGTTTCTGACGCACCCCGACCACCACCTATTGCCGTGGCTATATCCTGTATTACCGAATCGTCACCATTGATAGCTGCAACGTCGGGGGAATCGGTGCACCCATTGCCCCCTGCTCCAACTGTGATACCATATGTAGTAGCACTCAAAGTTGCTGAGCCAGTCAAATATCCACCAGCGCCGCCGCCACCGCCCTGCACGCCGCCACCGCCACCGCCACCACCGGCAACAATGAGATATTCCACATCGCCACCAGTCGTGACGATGAAGTTGCCGCCACTCGTGAACGTGTGGATACGGTAGCCGCCGGTATCGTTTGTGGAGTTGCCGCCTGTCGCATCCACGGAACTAGCGGTTTGCGCCAGGGCGACCAGCAGCGTGGCGCAGAAGACGAGCATCAGACGTAAAGCAATCGCGCCCGACAGGGTCAGACCTGGAAAGTGGAATTTGCCGGCAATGCCGCGATCGCCCGCGGCCCGGCGCGCGCCGGCGATGGACGCACAGCCCACCATTCGCCTGCGGCTTCGCTCGCAGGCGATAGTCATGTTTGGGAGATTCATAGACACCACTATCAAATGTGCAATTATACCATGCGACTGACATCAAAGTCAATTCAGCCCAAAACAGCGCCAGCGCGAATTGCCATAACCTTGACTGTTCGCGGCCCGGGGCGATTGCAGATGACAAGGCTTTGCTTCGCCTGCTACGATCTTCAGCAGAAATCTGAGAGGCAGGATTACTGAGAATGGCCGAAGGCAAACCCGATTTCCAGTGGCTGGAGGAGTTGAACCCCGAACAGCGGAGTGCGGTTCAGCATGGTGACGGGCCGTTGCTTGTTGTTGCCGGGGCCGGCAGCGGAAAAACCAGGACCCTGGCCTCAGGGTTGCTTACCTTATAGCAACCGGGGTCGCTCCACGCAGGATCCTGTTGCTCACCTTTACGCGCCGGGCAGCGGACGAAATGTTGAAGCGTGCATCCGCGATAATGGAGCGCGGAACGACGAATACGGGTCGGGCATGGGGCGGTACCTTTCACGCGACCGCGAACAGGCTGCTTCGAATCTATGCTAAACCAGCCGGCCTGGAAAAAGATTTCACCGTCATGGATCAGTCTGACGCGGGCGACATGCTCAATGTGATCCGGCATGACCTGGGACTATCGACCCGGGACAAGCGATTCCCCCGCAAGCAGACATGTCTTGCGATCTACTCTCGCAGTGTCAACGGGGCTGAACCGGTTTCCTCCGTGCTTCAGCGCTTTTTCCCCTGGTGTGCAATGTGGGAGAAGGATCTGAAACCGCTCTTCAAGGAGTATGTGAAGAGAAAGCAGGAACGCCATGTGCTCGACTACGACGATCTGCTGATCTATTGGGAGCAGCTTCTTCAGGATGACCGCGTCGCCCGCGAAATCGGGGATCGATTCGACCACGTCCTCGTTGACGAATACCAGGACACGAACATTGTGCAGGCTGGAATACTTCGCGGTATGCGTCGATACAACAACAACCTGATGGTGGTAGGCGACGACGCACAGAGCATCTACGGTTTCCGTGCAGCAACGGTGCGCAACATGCTGGACTTCCCAAAGCAGTTTTCCGGCGCCACGGTGATCACGCTCGAGCAGAACTACCGTTCGATCACCCCCATCCTCGAGACAACGAACAAGCTGATAGGCCAGTCGAGGGAACGGTATTCGAAGGAGCTGTGGTCAACGCGTGGTGACGGGCAGCGGCCCAGGCTGGTGCTGTGCAGCGACGAGGGAGCACAGGACGAGTTCGTGGTGAAAACGATTCTTGCTCATTATGAACAGGGCATTCCGCTCAAGCGCCAGGCCGTTCTTTTCCGGATCGGGTACCTTTCGGATTCGCTGGAACTGGAGCTTGCGAGAAGAAACATTCCATACCGCAAGTATGGCGGCCTGCGTTTTCTGGAAGCCGCACACGTAAAAGATCTGGTCGCATTCCTGAGGGTTGTCGAGAACCCCAGGGATGAAGTCGCATGGTTCCGGCTGCTCCAGCTGATAGACGGAATAGGGCCTACCACCGCGAGGAAGGCGATTGAATATGTCCGCTGTCACAATAACGATCCGCGTACCATATCCGACTTTGTGGCGCCCGCGGCGGCGCGAAGCGGTTTTGCCGCACTCGGGGCGCTGGTTCGCGACCTGACGACGCCGAGCGGAACGAACCCGGGTTCACAGGTGGAGCGAATAAGGCGCTTTTATGATCCGGTTCTTGAGAAGATTTATGAGAATTCGATGGCTCGCCGAAGGGATCTTGAAAGCCTTGAACGCGTGGCCGGCGGGTACCGTTCCAGGCGTGCGTTTCTTACGGACCTGACTCTCGATCCGCCGACGTCGACAGGCGACCTGGCGGGACCCCCGCTGCAGGATGAGGACTGGCTTGTGCTCTCGACTATTCATTCTGCAAAGGGATGCGAGTGGGATGTTGTCACGCTGATCCACGCATCGGACGGGTGCCTGCCGTCGGATATGGCAACCGGCAAAGAAGAAGAAATCGAGGAAGAACTGCGGCTTGCTTACGTTGCAATGACCAGGGCACGCGACTTCCTCTACGTGACGTGGCCGCTACGATATTACCATCGCCGCCACCGGTTCACGGACGATCACAGTTACGCCCAGCGCAGCCGGTTCCTGTCCGACGAAGTATGTGCCACCATGGAATGCGTTGCCCTGGGCCGGGAAGGGGAAGAGACAGACCTCGACAGCGAATTACCGCCCTATGACGACGTCCCATCCAGACTCAGGACGATGTGGGACTAGCTCGAGGTTGTCCGAAAAGGGTTGGCAGGCAAGTGCTTGCATCCCGACGAATGTCGGGGAGACCGGAGTAGTCGGAGAAACACGTACTCGTACACCTACTCGTACACGCGAATCTCCCAAATTCTGGAGAGGAAGAGGGGCAAA
>SPBP01000163.1 GCA_004525935.1 Lentisphaerales bacterium
ACATACAATGTATTGAGGAACTTTTTCATGTCGTATCAATCGTCATGCGCAATCTGCTCCAGATACCGGATCGCTGATTTCGCCGACCGTCCTGCTGTCGGCATGCAAAGCGAGAACAGCGAACATGCCTTGCATTTCTTGCCCGACACCGGTTCAGGCAACCGGCCGCTCTCGAGCAGCTCGCGAGTTCGTCTTGCGGTCTCCTCGCAGAAAGCGCGGAGCGAAGCGTCAATGGGCATCACTTTCCGACGTCGCGGCTTGCCGTAAAAGACAGCCCCCTCGTTGACTGTGGCGCTCAGCATTTCTTCGAGACAGAACGTCTGCGCGCATAACTGCACGGCATCGCACTCATCCGGTTTCGGCCGACCCCGCTTGTATTCCACAGGATATGCATGCCAGCGCCCGGGGATTCCCGGCAACGTGATGGCGGGTTTGGCCGTTGTCCGATGAAACTCCACTACGTCCGCCACACCTGTCAGGCCGAGCTTGAGTGAACGCAGCCGGAGTCCGCGAACGACACGAACGTCGCCGCGCGATTCGTTGTCCGCTTCATGGACATGTTCGTGGAGCAAGCGGCCCTCCGCCGTCAGGCGGTTCTCCGCCCAGACTTGTTCCGTGTGAATCAGCGCGCACTGTCGTTCGCAGAACACAAAGTGCTGCAGTGCGGAAATCGGGAGAAGCTCATCTTCGGTGTACATAAGGCCATAGGTCCTATTGAAGTTATAGCGCCTATTCTTTCCCCCCTTCCTTCCTGTAGCGCAACCGTGCCGCGGTCATGCGCTCCGACATGCCGCCTTTTTCGATGAAGGTCTGCTCGAGTTGCTTGAGCAACCGGTCCAGCAGATAGGTTGCCTGGCAAACCAGGCAGATCGCCGTGTTGGCCGCCACCTCGGGAGAGTTCTCCTCAATATAGGACCTATAAGTTTCATAGGACCTATTCTCCACATAAGCCAACTTGCGAATCTCTTGAGCGCGCGGGTTGTCTTTGGCCCACTGCGGCAGGCCGCGCTGCCTGAGGAAATCGCGATAGTCCGCGAGCACCTCCTCGAGGCTGGCGCGAGCCACGCCAGTAAGCTTCATCTCTGTCTTGCTTGAATGGCCCGCAGCCGCGCTGGCTTCCACGACATTCTGTTTTCCGCTACGCGCAGCCTGCACCATTTGGTCGTGCGTGCGCGACCGTTTCTCGATGAAACGGTTACAGACTGCAACCGTGGCATCATAGGCAATTTCCGCCGCCTGATACGCCTTGAGATCCTGGTAGCCGCCGTGGCGATTGATTATTTCGCCGCCGCGGCCGCCGTTCGGCGTAAGCTGCGCGAGCGCCCAGTCGGCGCTCGCCCGCACATTGGCATCGGCATCAGCGCGCAGCTTCTCCAGTTCCCCGCGAAGCCCCGCCATCATCAGTTTTCCTGCAAGCCGTGCCGCCAATGCCCGTACGCCTGGCGACGGATCCAGCAGTAACTGCGCCACTTCTTCGGCCGGCCCCGACTGCGCCATGAGAACCTCTCCTCTTTTCGCTTATAGGTCCTATCCCAAGAATAGGATCTGTTTCCGGTGCGCGTTCACACCATCTCAATCAGCTCGACGCCATCAGGCACGCCGGGCTTGTCAATCGTGACTGTGTAGTCCGTGAACGCGCGGGCGGGCTTTTCCTTTTCTTCCTTTGTCTTGCCGGTCCGTTCGATCTTCACCAGTTCGAACAACTTGTGCGCCGGGGCGTTACCGAGGGCCGTGTCGTGCTTGAAGACGATGAGTTTGCGACTGGCCATCAGACCACGAGCGGCGGAACGATCGTGCTCAAACATGTTCTGCAACGCGTTCCACAGCAGATTCAAGTCGTCCTCGCTGAACTTTGTCTGCGCGGCTAAATGCGCTGAGACAAAACCGTGGGTGACATAAACGCCATACGGCACTGTGTTCTTGCGGCCCATGGTCCGATTGTCCCCGCTCTGCTTCTCCGCTTCAGCTTCGGTAGCCACAGCCATGCGCGTTATGGAATGCTCTAGAGTCACAATCGGATCAACCGACCGACCGAACGTCATCTGCACCGGGCCACGAACCTGGCCACAATTTGGGGCAGACTTCAGAGACAAAACAGCCCCAAACGTTCTGATGTCGAAATAGTCCTTGCACATTTGTTCACGCCCTCTGTTTGTCTCTTCGCCAGTGGGCTTCCGTGGTTTGGCATCCTTAAGAGCGGCCTTAATGATATCGGCGACAGTCTTGTCGGGCTTCTCTTCCTTCAGCCATTCTTTCACGGCCTTCTTGTCGGCATCGGCAGCCACAACGAGTTTTGCTCCATGTTCATCATCACCGTCTTCAAAGGTTAGCCCATCAGGCAAGGTGAGATCAGAGAACATTTCCGCCGCGTCGGCAGGAACTGGTTTGCTGGACTCCTCTCCCGTACTGATCCCCAACTTCTTGAACGCTCCGAAATGCGCCTGCCCGAGAACAGCCTTTTCCTTTACATAGATGTCGAAAGGACTTGTGAATTCTTTTGTCAATTGCACATAGTTCCGCACCTTCCGTTTCAGGCACACGTCCGTGACGATGCCGTTTCCGGTTTCCGCGTCCACGCGTGGCAGATTGCCAGCGTCGGGATCACCGTTGGGGTTGCCGTCCTGCACGTCGAAGATCAACACGAAGTCGTAACGATTCTTGATTGGATTACTCATGGTCTTGTTCCTTTCTGTTCTTATTCGCTTTTCTTGGTGTAGAAATCCTGCATCTGATGATAGTAACCAACGGCAAAACGTCCCTGGTCATCGAGTTTTAGATGTGGCGGAAAATCGCTAACGCCATCTATTATCTCGCCGAGAAGTTTCTCAAAGAACACCTTTCGCCCTTGGTGTTCCAGTTTGGCGATGTGATGGTTCTTGAGCCGCATGAGATTGCCGAAAACCGTCACCGGCGTACTCGATGCCGCGCCATAGAACTTGTCGCGGATCGTGGCATTGATACCTGGACTCGCCTCTTGTTGAATCTTCTCAAGCGCAGCAAATAGCCGCCCCAGCCGGTAGCCGATGTTTATGTTGTTTGGGTCCAGACTCACTTTCAGTTCCTCCTTTGTGTTGGGGTTTCGACAGCGTGTTGAACGATTGATGCAGGCTTTTATGAGCGCAGCACGCGGATAGGTGATGTCGTGTTCCGCGCGAATCCGGCGGATGACCGCCTGAAGCAGGGTCTGCGGATAGGCCAGTCCTTCGAGAATTGCACGCATGGTATCGCCGCCCAAGTTTGGCGGAATGGTTTTCCGCCTTCCCCTGCGTGGCTGTTGAAACCAGCATACGGAACAACGACAGGGTGTCCTTTTCTCTTATCCCATGGACGATCCGCGCATCCTCGAAATGCCTACAAATCTTGCCAGCCATTTCTGACACCGTATCCACAATCCAGAAGCGAATGGCGACCCGCGACGCGTTCGGGGCCAAACCAAGGACGTAGAACTTCGTCTTGGCCTCATCCGCAACAAATGCGCCGCTCTGCACCGATTTGAACAGACTCTCGACGGCTCGCACGCCTCGATCAGGATCGTCCTTGGGTGGCTCACTGAAGAAATCGGGGATCTGTTGTTCAAAGTCGGTAGCCTTCTCCGCCCAGAACACCGTGGAGGCATCGCCTACCTGCATCCGCTGTTTGGAGTCCTTACCAAGTAGATGGTTAAGTGCGGTCGTGTAGGCGAACGCGGTCGCTACGCCAACTGGAGCGTTGTCGCCTTGTTTTTTGCCGAAGGAATTGAAGGCAGCGAGATTGAAAGAGACGATGTTAGCGCCTGTACTTTGGGTACCCCATACACCTTTGATCGGCGCATGGAGACGTTCGATCGAATCCATCGAGCCGGTGATCAGGCAGATGGCTTGATCTCCGGCGGAACCTTTGCACATTGCCGCAACAACCGACTTCACCGCCGGACGTTCCAAAACCGGCATTGAATCACCTGCAAGTTGGTAGGTGAGATTGGCACCGGCCTCAAGCATATCCTTCCAAGCATCGCCTAAATTTTCCAACAAGGGCAACTTGTCTTCGACCGCAAGGAATCGCTTTACCGCATCCAATCCTTCATCGGTACAATTCTCGATTTCTTCGATCCGTTTCTTAAATGCCTCATGTAACTTCGCTGTGCGATATCGAATATCGTCTTCTGTTTTTCTGTCGCTTCGTTTCTTGTTCGGCAGAATAGTGCCCAACGCATACTCTGGATTACCCCAGAGCAAATTCGCAGCGACATTGACCGATTTCTTGACGGCTTGTGGAACGAGATACTTCTTTGCGCGCCGCTTCTTGCCTTCGCCTTCGTAGGTCGACGCAAGACTGACAGGCGTACCGTCACCTTTCAGCGTCAGAATATAAGGAATCTCCTTTTCTTCAAACCCAGAACGCGGAAGATCAGGCTTGCGATCATAGTATTCCTTCAACGCTTGTAGAATCATCGCCGCACCTCCTCGCTGTCTGCATCAGGAACCACAATGACGCCACTCTCAATTCTGGCCCGGAAGAACATGGGTTTGGGATCGGCGAGATCGGTATAGTCAAGATCATAGAGCATCCAGCCGAGATCTCTGCTTTCAGGAATCGGCGTAGCGACTTCAGACTGCGGGTCCACCAACCTGAATGCGGCGGAAAACTCGCGGCAACCGAGATAGGGTTGGTTGAAGCACTGACCTTTTCTTGCCCTGCGCTCAAACATGGCAGCGTACTTGGCTTCTGTCTCGTCAGGTCGTATATCCCGCTTCTTGAGGTCGGCTGCTTCCTCGGCATCAATAAGCCATTCCGGCACGGGATTCTGGACCTTCCTGCGCTTCTCCGGAGGGATGAAATCGAACTCAGCAAACAGCCGGTACTTCACGTCGCGCAGAAACAGTCCGGCGCGTTGCTGGCGGTCGTCCTCGATGAAGATGCCGTCCGAACGCGGCGAGGCGACTTTGCCGATTTCGTTCCGCCTTACGGAAATCCAGCGAATCGGCGCCAGCACTTCGATTCGATTCACGCGCCAACGAATGGCTGGTTTCCACAGAATCGCGTCGAAAATCGCCCGCGCCGCCGACGGTGTGATGACATCGTAACTGACACGCTCCACTTTCATCTCCGGGCGCGTGAAGCAGGCATACGGCCCGCTGACCTCCAGACAGAATCCCCTCATGGTTCACCTCGTAATTTGTGTCTCATTGCATCAAATCCTCCGGCGTCCAGCCGCCACCGAAAATATCAAGCCCAATGACCGGATCGTATTTTCGTGCCCAACTCCAGTATTCGGGCCAGACTTCTTCGAGCAAGCCATCCACAAAGACTCGATCAAAGGTGGTTTTCGACAGATTTACCACATAGCGTTGCAGTGCGCGCATATTCTGGCGTGTCGGCCCGATTTTTCGCAACTCGTCCAACCATTTTGCGCTCTTGCCATAACGGACAAACACAGGACGTTGCGCCTGGTCGTCAATGATCTTGAACTCCTGCCCGGCGGTGCGAAACTGAAAGAATAAGCCCGGATTCACGTCTTTCACCAGTCTATCTTTCAGCCAGTCCGCTCCAGTGTCGTTGACGGCGGCATAGAACAAACTGAGGTCCTTCCGGGTTTCGTGTGGGTAGCCCCTACATCTTGTAGTATCTTGCATCGAAAAGGGAGGCTGGCGATGCAGGACACCGAATTGTACATGAGACTGTTGAGTTTGGGGCAGGGATGGCGAGTTCGCGAGGTCACTCTGGACATGGATGCGAACCGCGTCGATGTGTGGGTTGAGACCACCGAAGGCGGAACGTGGTGTTGTCCGGAATGTGAGGCGGCCGGGTCGATTTACGACCATACGGGAG
>SPBP01000450.1 GCA_004525935.1 Lentisphaerales bacterium
CCGTCCTCGGTGTAAGTTGTCGCCGTGCCGCGGCCCGAGTCGGGATCGACATCAACGACCGTGAAGGCGTAATCACTGTAATTCCATATTTCGGGAAGAATCGTATTAGTGATGAGCTCGTTGTGGAAGGGAGCCCCTGAACAATTCACTATGTGAGTGATCGTGTGTGTCCAGTTCGGGTTGTAGCGTGTATCGACATTCCGACGGTAGAACATGTGCTCATGACCGGCAAAATACAGTGTTGATCGTGCGTCCACCGTGGCCTGGAGAAACGCGTCGCGTTCCACCGGCCACAGGTCCAGGCAGCCGTTTGCATGTGCCACCGAAGCTGAATAGGCGGGAATATGCGATGACATCACGTCAAATACAGCCGGTGAGTTGGCGCCGATTACGGACTGAAGCCAGGTCATCTGCTCACCGTCGATCCGGGATCGCAAACCACCCAGCCAGTTGGTCCCGCCGGTAACTGAATCCAGAGCAACGATTCTCATGCATCCCACGTCAACATAATAGACCAGTTCCTGCCATTGCGGCGGTCCGTTCTGAGGGAAGTCGAAGGCATCCTGCCACTTGGCGTACCAGTCCGAGCCGCCTACCTCATGATTCCCGACTGCGCAGTAGTACGGAATGTCATTCGTCGTGAGCCGGTCCATTATGTTTGTGAACTGCAGATAGCCCTGGTCGATATTGACCGGCGAAAAGATCATGTCGCCATGAACAATTACGGCGGAAGGTTTCGGGGCCAGCGCCAGGATACTGGTGACGATATTTGCAAGGACGTTCGTGTTGACGTATTCGATAGTAGTGGAACCACGCAGATCGCCAATCGCGACAATGCGCGTTGGTTCAGCCGAAGCGGACAACAGGACGGAGAGCAGTGCGAGGGCCAGGGCCGGCAAACGGGCGCAGTGAGTACCACTTCCAGCAGAACGGCAATCCGTGTGAATGCCGTCTTCATGGCAAGTCTCGAGTTCAGTAGCTTCCATGGCGCGACCGGCTTTCTCAAAGGGGCCTCCATTACTGTCCGAGGGCGATACGCACAACGTGCCGGCATCAGCGTCAGGGCGCCTGCACCCTGACGCGGAAGAAGAATCCGCCGTTCCCGCTGTTCGTGATGCTGTAGGTGTTTGTTCCCGACAAGCTGCCCCACATGTTTGTCGTAACCGGTGTGCCGCCCCACGGGATACCTAGATCGGTGGATTGCATGATGGAATACAGTCTGTTCGACACGCTGCGCCACCGGAATTCGCCGGTCGGGCTGACGTCTATGCCGACTATTCGCAGCAGGGAGGCCGGATCGGTGGGGTCCGTACCGGCCTGGTACTCCTGCCAGGCAAACATGCCGTCATCGTCCAGATCGCTGAGGGCTGCATTATCGTAGTTGTTGGTCCCGGGATAATACGTCTCAATCCACCAGTGTGGCGTGTTATTGCTGGCAACGTCCGCGTTGAAATTGCCGATCAGCGTACGATTCTGGTTCATCAGCACCTGATATATCGGGTTGTTAGTGTCACCCCCGGTGGTCTGGCCGGACCAGCTTCCGAATTGATAGTACTGGCCCGGCGATGCCTGCACGGTTGCATTGGAGCCTTCGCCTACCCACACATTGCCGCCGGTGATCGTGCCGACCCCGTTCGTAATGACACCGAGCCAGAAGATCTGGCTTCCGCCCTCCCACATCAGGACCAGGCTGGCGCACTTTGTCATGCTGCCGTCGTAAGTATAGACCGTTCTGGCGCTGTCGATGACTAATCGCTCCATCATCACGCCGATTGCACTATTCGCGGTCCACCCGGGCATTGCAGTTATTTCGTTGATCAAGGCCGAGATGTTCGGCGTCCTCTGAAGCGCGCCTCGCTCGTTCACCGTGCTCCATGCCGCCGGCGACCAGTCGACAAATGCGGTTGTCTTATTGCGCTTGCTGATGTCGTATCTCAGTGCATTGAAGGTCGATGCATTGTTCGTCCGTTCAGCGTATATTCTCAGCGATATAGTGCCGGAATTGGTAGCGGCTGCAGAGAACTGGACGAAAGCATTAGTTACATTTACGCCGATGGGCACGCTGACGTTCTGGAATCGCAGGCCGACATACCATGTGCCACCGGCCGATGGATTGCCCAGCGGAACCGTGGGATCGTAGAGTTTTACCGGCAAAGCGCCCCCCTGTTCGGCGTCATCGCTGTGGTTCGTAATAGAGGTGTTCCGGGTATTCGGACCGTAGGAGAATTCGGGTGTCTGTTCGAGGAACAGGGTTGTGGCCGCGGCACTGGAGTTGTAGCTGCCCA
>SPBP01000431.1 GCA_004525935.1 Lentisphaerales bacterium
AGCCGGCTGCAGATCGGGGTGAGCGCGCTGACAAGCTCCGACCGGGCCGGAGAACTGGTGGAAGTGGCCGGGCTTGCGCGTCGGGCCGGGGCGCACTGGATCTATTTTCATCCGCTTTGCAGGAACTGGACGCGCGGCCACCCGTCGCCGGTCGGGCAGGTACATGTGCTGGACGAAATTCAACGGCTCCAGGCCGGGGAATCCGCGGATTTCTGCGCTTACGTGTTCCGCGACAGGTACGAGACCACGGAGCTCGAATTCAACGGTTATCACGCCGCTCATTTCCTGCTGGTGGTCGGCGCGGATGCCCGGAACTATCTTGCGCCGGAAGTAAAGTACCAGGCATCGCATGTTATTGCCGAGCTTGGCAACAGTTGGCGGGATGACTTCCTGTGGGATCAGGCCAGGCTTGACCGCATTGCGTCGATCAGCAGCCGGACCTACGCGGCAATCAGGAGTCGGCATCGCGGCGAGCTCTACAGTCATTTCCTGGAAGCGTTGAAACGCGGCGATCCGGCGGCCGGAAGTCTGCAGGAGACCGAATCGGCAGGGGGCTTCCGGTTCCCACACATTCTCTGAACGAGACCAGACGTTCGCTCCCGCCCTGAAATGCCGGACAGGATAACAGGATGATCTTGTTGATCTGGTCCGGAAAGCCAGAGCCGTGGTGCTGCCCCGGCTTTGGCTTTCCGGAATCTTCATTTGAGGAACGCATTTTGAACGAACAGCAGGAGCGTCGCATGTCTCTTCAGGATACTGTTGGTCAACTGCTGTGTTGATATGGCCATTTCGCGATTGTGCTTGCGATCTCTGTGTTTGCAGAGAAGGAGATTCCGCGAATAGCGAGGGAATTGACCAACTGTAATGGAGAGGGATCTACAGGATAGGAACCATCCTGTTCATCCTGTCAAAGTGTGTCATTGGGTTGTGTTTGACCACTGAACCGCCGTTGAATCGTCCCTTCAAGCCGGACCATCATCACGCCCCGAGTCCTGCGCGGTTCCGGTGACGGCGTCTCAGGATAGCACTGAGCGGCCATCGGTGCGGTCCCCAGATTTCAACCATTCGGGCCAGTGCGACGCGAATAAACAGTGGCACCCGGCTTCGGGAGCGGTAGGTCTTCTGCCGGGAGACGAGGGCTGCAAGATCCAGCAGCAGTTCGCCCGCGAGTCCTTCGGCATCTTTCTTCATGGCCGCCAGGTCACGTGTCTGCCGGGGCTCTGCCTGCTGATCATATGCCCGCCACTCTGCGGCGGGATACTTCAACACGCTGAGCCGCCGGTGGAACACGGTGCTCATGGCGGCTGCCTGCAGCCTGGCCAGGAAGTCGATATCGCATGCGTACCTGAGCGATGGTGACCATCCTCCGATAGTCGACAACAGTTCCTTCCGGTGCAACCAGTTGGACGGCGAGACGATCGATAGCGAACGGGCAACCTGTTCGGGTAGCGAGAAACTCCCGAGAACACCGTTTTGTCCAATCAGCATACCAAGTGAAAACGCGAAATCGGCGTCATGTTCCTGGAGGCATGCGACCAGACCGGACAGGTGCCACGGGAACCACAGATCATCATGGCCGAGATAGGCAATGAGATCTCCCCGAGCGCGGGCCAGAGCTTCTCGGCGCGGCAGGCTTGGCCCTCCCCAGTTTTCAGGCCGGTTCTCCCAGAAGATGCGGTTGTCCGCCAGTGACCGCACCACCGCCGCGCTCTCATCGGTGCAGCCGTCACCGACGACCCGCACCTCGAAATCGGGAAACTCCTGGTTGACTACGCTTTCCAGTGTTGCGCGCAAGGTGCGGCTACTGTTGTAGGTCGGGATGATAATGCTGACCTGAGGATGAGAATCGTTCATGGTTGTGCGCACTTTCGTGTCGATATCGGCGCCGGGCGACCTGAAAAAGTAGCAAACGCGTGGCGGAAGCGAAAGGCCAAACGGCAACGAGCGGAGTTCAATGGACCAGTTGTTTCCAGGGCCTGCCCAGCTTCACGCGGATCAACTTGTTGATCTCGATACTGCGGAAATAGTCTTCGACCAGTTGCGTGCAATCGCGGCATTTTGCCGGGAAGCGACGATGCTGGTGATCTTTGCGAAGTGTGCGGAAGGCGGCGCCGTGCCAGATCTCGGGAAGTGACTGGTGGTGCAAGTCGCCCATGACGAAAGAGCCGTCGTAATCTCTGCAGCAGGCCGATACCCGGCCGTCCCAGAGGACCGTCGGGCCGTACCACAACAGCGGGCAGGGAACTGGTGCATCCCTGAAGAAAGGTTTTCCAAGGATCTGCTGATCCGGGCGGTTCCTTATGGAGGTATGCCCCTGGTTATTCATGGGCTTGAATACCACCAGGTCAGCGTATGGCTCGAACACGTCCAGGGCTTTTGCCAGGTCGTCGAGGCCATGCTCTCGCACCAGGCAATACTGGACCTCAAT
>SPBP01000231.1 GCA_004525935.1 Lentisphaerales bacterium
GACATGCTGTGCCACCTGCTCGAACAGACGGCGATCTGACGTCTTGAAACGCGACTGCTTTGCCCCGTACTCCGTCGCGTATTGGCGCAGCTTACAGGAGTCCGGCTTCCTGCAATCGCAGTGCAGGCAGCGCGCGGCTTCAGCCATCGCCTCTTCCTTCGTGTAACCACTGTCCGCGGCAGGAACAACAGCTTTTGCGGCTGACGCCACGGCGAGGAACCGCTCTTTCTCTTCGTCGGTCAGTCGCCCGAGCACAGAGTTGAACCTGGCGCTGTCTGGAAACTCAGTGGTGGCACCGTCTGCCGGGAAGATGTTCTGCGCCGACTTCACAACGAACCGTTCGAGTTCGCAGATCGACACGGAACCATCGATCTGTCCACGTCGACAGACCTTCTGGCTCTTCATGTCACCATCGTCGTTGGCAAATTCGGGGGTAACGCCATGCTTCGCAAGAATCGCGGCAGCTTCTTCAATCCGGCCTGCCGCAATCTCGCGGATCACGGCAGGTATATTCGTCTCGAGCGGGCTCACGCGCTGGCACGGCGCTTCGCAGTCACCCACATGATCGCTCAGCAGCAGTTCAAGTGCCGCTCTCCTGCTTTGCCGGACTTCTGCCCCGCTGGCATCTATTACCATTCCGTCCTGCACGGAAGCAGAACAGGCCGGCAACAGTCTGCCCCTCGCCTGGTCCCGCACGACACAGATCATGCACGATGTGAAATGGTCGTAGCCCACGCGGTGACACATCGTGGGGATGTCGATACCAAGCTTTCTACACGCATCGAGAATCGTGCTGCCGACCGGCATCTCGACACGACGCCCATCTATTTCAAGCGATGGCATCAGAACGCTCCTTCATGTCGACAATTTCAATAGCTTCGACGGGACATGTCGTCCTGCAGGCGTCGCAACGCGTGCATTTCTCGACATCGATCTCGTGCCGTTCGTAAGGGCGCTTCTCGATGGCATCGACCGGACACTGCTGCGCGCACTTAGTGCAACCGATACATTTATCGGTCACGCTGTACTTAATCAGTTTCTTGCATTTCTTGGCGGGACATACGCCGTCAAGATGGGCTTCGTATTCGCTTCTGAAATGCCGCAGTGTCGACAGGACCGGGTTTGGCGCCGTCTTTCCGAGTCCGCAGAGGCTTCCCTTTTTAACGGTCTCAGCCAGGTGCTCAAGCTCCTGGATGTCACCCTTCTTCCCTGTCCCATCGCAGAGCCGTTCAAGTATCTCGAGCATGCGCTTGGTCCCGATCCGGCAGAAGGTGCACTTGCCGCATGACTCCATCTGGGTGAAGGAAAGAAAGTAGCGAGCAATGTCGACCATGCAGTCGGTCTCATCCAGCACCACCAGCCCGCCGGACCCCATCATCGCACCCGCCGAGGTAAGCTGCTCGTAATCCACGGGAGTATCTGCGCTCGACGCGGGAACACATCCACCGGAGGGCCCGCCCACCTGCACAGCCTTCAGCTTCTTGTCTTCGAAGATACCGCCCCCTATTTCGTAGACCACCTGCTGGAGCGTAATGCCCATCGGCACCTCGATCAGGCCCCCGTGAATCACTTTCCCGGCCAGCGCAAAGGCTTTCGTGCCATTGCTCGTCTCGGTACCCATCGCCGCGAATGCTTCGGGGCCGTGCCTGATGATCCAGGGCACCAGCGAAAAGGTTTCAACATTATTGATCAGCGTAGGCTTCCCCCACAGCCCGCGCTCTGCCGGGTACGGCGGACGGAACGACGGCATACCCCGGCGTCCTTCCACCGCGGCCATAAGCGCGGTCTCCTCGCCGCAGACGAACGCACCCGCCCCCTCGACCACCTCGACATCAAGGTCCGTCAGTAGCCCGCGCTCCTTCAACAGGACAATCGCGCTACGAACCCTTGCTGTTGCGAGCGGGTACTCGGCGCGTATATACATGAACGCTTTCTTCGCACCGACCGCACGCCCCGCGATCGAGATGCCTTCAATCACCCTGAATGGAAACGACTCCAGCAACATCCGGTCCATGAACGCGCCGGGGTCACCCTCATCCCCATTGCATATGATGTAGCGCTCCGTGTCGGCGGCCTTGTTAACCATGCGCCACTTGCCTCCGGTCGGAAAGCCTGCACCGCCTCTGCCACGGAGCCCGCTCTTGTCGATGATCTCGATGATCTCGCCCGGCGTCTTGTCCTCGCACTGCCGCAGCGCTTCAAACCCCTCTCTCGTGAGGTATGCGTCGAGGTCAAGCGGATCGAGTTCACCACAGTGTTCCGTTGCCAGGTGCTGTTGTCGCCCTACATACCCGGCATCAGGCCCCTGCCTGATGTCCACGGAATACCGGGTAACAGGTTCCCATGCCTCGTCGGTGAGGAGCCGCTCGAGTAATGCGCTGATTGCTGCCATGACGCGACGCCCGGCACTCACGGGCCTGAAATGCCTTAGGAGAATACGCCGAACATCCGCTGCCTTGACTAGCCCGTAACGAAACACATCATCACCAGTGATGATCTCGACCAGCGGAGTCTGGTAAGAAATCCCGGTACAACCGACATTCCTGACCGCAACAGACAGGCCCAGTTGCCGGACCTGCTTCTGCAGTTCCCGGAAGACCGGCGCCGATCCGCCGGCAACACAACTCGAGCAGAGACACACGCGGACCTCGCCATGAACATCCCGAGGAGCGGACATCTCACCGTCCTCTTTCGCCACCTTCTGCGCCGCGAGAAAATCCCGTAGAACCTTGCCCACCGTCGGCGGACCCACGAAACCGTAGGTGATGTCGTCAATTTGTACCGCGGGCGCCAGCATACAACACCCGAGACATGCAACCTTCTCGACAGTGAATAGCCCGTCCTCGTCCGTGTCGCGGTCGTGCGGGATACGCAGATGGCGCTTGAACGCCTCGTAAACCGTCTCGGCCCCTTTCACATGACAGGCCGTGCCGATACAGACCTTGATGAAATGCTGCCCTGCAGGTTGATGCCGGAACTGCGAATAGAATGTGGATACGCCGGCAATCGAAGCAGGATGAATATCCGTCAGTTCCGGAATCCGGCGCAGGGCCTGTTCGGGCAGGTAGTTGTACTTGCCCTGGATAGCCTGGAGAATCGGGATCAGCGCATGCTCGCCTGTCCCGACTGATCGGATGATCTCATCGATCTCCGCCACGTTGAGTTGCTCGTTCACAATCTACAATCCCGTCTCAGAATTTCGAAAGGAATCTCCGCCCTGCCGTCGCCGACCGGCGCCCACTCTTTCGGCTCGTCACCAGAAACTGCGGGTTCCGAGAAAGCAATACAACCACGGATTACACTGATTTACACGGATACTTGATAATGAGTCGCTCGTTTATCCGTGCCCATCCGTGCAATCAGTGGTCAAGCAAGATGTCTCAACCACCCACGCAAACCGGCGAGGAGTCACTCGTTTTCCCCTATGCAGAACAGGTTGTCGTCACCCCTGATGTAGATTTTGTCTCCCACGAATGCGGGGACGGTACTGCAAGGTTCCCCGAGCGGGAATGTGCCTACCGCCTCATAGGCATCGGCGGGCCTGAACACGTGCGTAACACCCTCCAGGTCGATCATATAGACGAGGTCGTTGACGAGGACCGGTGACGAATAGAAGCCATCGTCGAACTCCTGCTCATAGAACAAAGTTCCCGTTTTCGCGTCCAGGCAGAAGAGCAGCCCGCCACTCGTTGCAAGGTACACATATTTCTCAGTGGCCAGCGGGCTCGCCGTATCCGGCATCACTTCCTGCCACTGCCACTCGATCTTCGAGACGATGCTGCCATCTTCGGACTGCCGGACACTGATCCCGCTTGCGGGAACGCCGGCGTTGCAGACGAAAACCATGCCGTCTGCGTAGGCGGGGGACGGCCCGACTTCTCCGCCGAGGCAGTCGTGCCGCCAGAGCTCATCACCGGTCAGTGGATCGTAGGAAGTCACGAACCGGCAGTCATTCAGAACGATCTGTGGCCGCCCGGCAATGTCCAGGCAGATCGGGGACGCCCACGATATGTCGGTGCGTTCGGCTTTCCACACCGTCTCACCACTTGACGGATTGAGCGCAAGGAGTTGCGGAACTGACGAATCATCGAGCTGCACAAAAAGCAGGTTCTCGCGCATGATGAGAGACGACGCATGCGCGTAGACATTGTTTGGAACCGCAATGTGCCGGGCCCACAATCCCTTCCCGTCCATATCGAACGCCAGGACGTTACCGGTCGCGAACATGAAGAAGACCCGGTTCCCGTCTGTAACCGGCGTGGGTGCGGTCCATCCGGTGTTGTCGTTTACCTCAGGCAACCGGGGAGGTGCGTCGGGAATATCCTTCTCCTCTGCTGACCACAGCAGTTCCCCGGTTTCGGCGTCATAGCAGTAGACCTCCCTCAAACTCTCGTCGCCACCTGTAAAGAATATGCGGCTCCCCCAGACAACTGGAGAACTGTAGCCATGCTGCCGAATGGGCACCTTCCAGATGATGTTTTCGCCGGTTTCGCCGTTCCATCCGGTCGGCGGATTCCTGTCTGTGACGGTTGCGTTGCCGTACACGCCCCTGAAACATGGCCAGTTCTTTGCGACGTCCTCAAGTGACGGCGGCGCCGGGTCGATGGCAACCGGATGTTCCTCCGTCTCCTCCGGCGTCTCCGGGACGGCAAGGCGAACTCTCGGCATCAGGCCGATTGCTACGACAACTACGCCGAGCAGCAC
>SPBP01000328.1 GCA_004525935.1 Lentisphaerales bacterium
CGTCGGCTTCGCCTCGGCCCTCACATCGACTAAGCAGGTCGATTAAGCGTATCCGACGAAGGGTGGGATTACGTGTGCGAGTGAGTGTCTGCACACTTCCCTCCTACACTTCATCGATCCACTTCGTCTACACACTTACTCGGTTACGCTTAGACGACCCACTTGATCGATCCAATCTTTCATGCCAACAAGGAATGTCCAACTTTCAAGGTTGGGAAGCAGAATGCAGTCTCCTTCGTTCTTGCCTGCAGTTCCTTGCGCCCCACCTGATTTCAGATGCTCTTCAGAAAGAAATTCGTCGCCTTCTCGTGTCCGATGGTGGTCGAAGGTCCGTGCCCGGGATAGACCGTAACGTTATCCGGCAGTGCAGCTACTCGTTTCAGCGATAGCATGAGGGTTCGGGAATTGCCTCCGGCCAGATCAGTCCGGCCCGCGGAACCTGCAAAGAGTGTATCGCCCGAGAACAGGATTTCAGCAGCAGGCATGTACAGGCATATTCCGCCCGGGGTATGGCCGGGCGTAGATATGACGGTGAAACAGAGCGTTCCACAGGTCCATTCCGGAGATTCGCCAAGGTTCTGAAACTCGGCATTCGGTCTGCGGGGAGTTGAATAGAACGGGCGCATTGCGTTCATTTCTTCAAATGCCCATTGCAGGTCATCGGCGTGAATTGCTACGGGAGCGGGGTATGTGTCGGACAAATCGGCAACCGCAGAGACATGGTCAACGTGTCCGTGTGTGAGCACGTATGCTCCAGGGGTCAGCCGGTGCTTGCGCAGGACTTCGACGATGGCCTCGGGGTCTGAGCCCGGATCGATTACCACACAGTTATCCGGGTTCTCCCACACGATGCAACAGTTAGTCTGATATGCGCCCACAACGACTGTTTCAACCTGCATTTTCACCTCTGCGGTTCTGAAAGAAGCTTCGAAGAAGGCTTCTGCACTCGGTCCCCAGTATTCCTTCAATGATATTTGTCCTGTGATTGAGTTGCGGGTGATCCAACACCTGAAAGACAGAACGGGCACCTCCGCGAGTGGGGTCCACGGTTCCGTACACAACAGTGTGTATGCGGGCGAGGACGATGGCGCCTGCGCACATGACACACGGTTCCTTGGTGACGTACAGCGTGGTGCCGGTAAGCCGCCAGTCGCCCAGGGCGCTGGCCGCCTGGGTTATCGCGATTATCTCCGCGTGCGCGGTAGGATCTTTGAGTGTCTCCACCTGGTTATGGGCTCGGCCGATCAGGCGAGTGCCGCAGAAGATGATGGCGCCCACCGGCACTTCTCCCGCATCGGCCGCGAGCTGTGCCTGTTGCAAGGCCATGCGCATTCGCACTTCGTGATTGCCAGGATCATGTTCAATCTGATTCATCCCGGATAGTACCCTTGTCCGGAGTACCGCGTGAAGGACTAATACGGCCGGCGAGCGTTGTTTTCCATGGATGCTGGGATTCCATAAGTTCTTGCCAGCACAACTATTTCAGAGTTAAATGGACACGTCGTTCCTGGGATGCAGATGGTGGGTTGTGTTCTGGTCCCGGGCGGAGGGATATAGTATGTCGTACGAGGTGCTTGCAAGAAAGTGGCGACCTGCGCGATTCGAGGAGGTAGTCGGTCAGGAGCACGTCACCACAACGCTCAAGAACGCCATCAGCAGCGGCAGGATAGCGCATGCCTATTTGTTTGTCGGGCCACGCGGGGTTGGCAAGACATCCATCGCCAGGATCCTGGCAAAGGCCCTGAACTGCGCGGACGGTCCCACCGTTACGCCCTGCGGGAAATGCGATTCATGCAAGGAGATCGTCGACAGCAGGAGCCTGGATGTTATCGAGATAGACGGGGCATCCAACAACAGCGTGGACCAGGTCCGGGAACTGCGCGACACAGTACGCTACATGCCCGCGCGCGGTCCGTTCAAGATCTACGTAATCGACGAAGTGCACATGCTTTCGACGCAGGCGTTTAATGCTCTGCTGAAGACTCTGGAAGAGCCTCCGTCGCATGTGAAGTTCCTGTTTGCCACAACGGAGCCCCAGAAGATCCTGGCAACCATCCTTTCGCGGTGCCAGCGTTTCGATCTACGAAGGATTCCGGTTCCGATGATAATTCAACGCCTGACCGAAATCGCAAAAGATGAAGACGTTGCCGTTTCCGATGATGCCCTGCTGGCGATAGCCAGAGGATCAGAAGGCGGGTTGAGGGATGCTGAATCGGCGCTGGATCAGTTGATCTCGTTCAAGGGCCAGGCAATCACCGAAGACGATGTCCTATCAGTGTTCGGGCTTGTGTCGCGAAGTGCGCTTGAGGATCTTGCCGATGCGATCTTGAGGGGCGATATGGCGGCGGTAATCGGGCTGGTCGGCGCTTTGGACAGTGCTGGAAAAGACATGCAGCGCCTGGTTCTTGACCTGCTATCCCATTTCCGGAACCTGCTGGTCTGCAGCTGCGCCAGGGACAGCGCGATTGAATTGGACATTGCTGAGTCGCAGCTCGATACCCTTTGTCGCCAGGCGGAAATGGCAGCTCCCGAGCGGCTCATAGGGATCTCGGATATCCTGGTTGAGACGGACGGCAGGCTGCGCTATTCGCTCTCGAAGCGCACTTTGCTTGAAACGGCGCTTATCAGATGTGCACGTGCTGCCAGCGCAGTATCAATTGAAGAGATCCTTCAGCAGTTGAACAAGCTGAAGAAGAGCGGACCTCCGATTGGCAGGAGCGCTTCGGCTGAGCGAAGCATTCCGGCAGTCAGTACAGCACCGGAGGCATCTTCGACTCCGGCCGCGGCAGAGGTCAGCAATTCTGAAGAGCCAGTCGAGGCTGGAGATGAAGTCGGAATGCTCAAAACGCGATGGCATGAGATTGTAGAACGTGTTTCCAGAGTGGCGCCTCTTGCCAGGAGTGCACTGCTCGATTCGTGTCCTGTTTCGGTGTCTGACGACACGCTTGTCATAGGCTTCGATCCGGAATTCGCGGAGCATTGCGAGGTCATGAAGTCGGCGCGAAACATGAAGGCGTTTCGGCTTGCGCTGCGGGATGTCTTGAAACGGGATATTGAACCAGAATTGCGGATTCTGAAGAAGAGCGAGGCGGTGGTTCTGCCGGCTGACGTTCCGGCAACCCCGCAACAGGCTCATGATGACGATTCTCCTGTTGCAGAGAAGAAGAGCGCGCGCGCCACCGCCGGTGCGATCAAGGAATGGATGCAGAATGACACCGTAAGAAAGACGCTCGAGGCGTTCGATGGCGAGATTGTTGACGTCAGGGAATGATCTTTCGCGATTCGTGAAGAGGCACGGCATGCGCCGTAAGGACAGGGGGTAGTAA
>SPBP01000402.1 GCA_004525935.1 Lentisphaerales bacterium
GGTGACACGGTGTCGGCCGCCCAGACATCGAGCCTGATGCGGAAGTAGCGAAAGTTCAAAGCGAGGAGCCCGGTGCGGGAAAACTGCACGCCGGGATCTGTGCGGGGGGCGCCCGGAAACGGGCGTTCCTACCGCGATGACCCATGAAGATGAAGAGATCATGTTCAATCCTGGTTCTCATGCTTGCAGCGTCGGTCTCTCTCGCCGACCACCCTGTCGGTAACGAAGGCCCAATCACTGTTCTGTTCTCCTTCCCAAACGGAACCAACCTGAGCACCACCATCACCAATGCATTCGAGGCGGAGCGCATCATTATCCAGAAGCCTCTCTCGGAGTCGATCCCTGTCGCGTACTACAAGATTGACTGGTGGATCTATGCGGCGCTCCGCAAACTCGATCTTCCCTTCAAGACGGAAACCAAGGACAAGAAGGTTACCATTGTCGAAATCGGAGACTTCGCCAATGGTCAAAACGGGAAATGGGTGTACTACGTGAACGGTCATCTCTCGCCGTATCACATCAACACCCAACTGGATTCCGACGTGAAGACCATCAAGTTCGTGTTCAAGGAAAAGAGGTCCAACAAGCCGGATGCACGCGACGGCTTATAGCCGCGCGTGATCCGCAACGTTGTCCCCGGAAGAACAATAATTCTATTGCATGCTATTGTGTGCTATTGTATTCTCTGAGCAGTCAATTGATGGAGGTTATCTATGTCAAAAACAATAACATTGAGACTCGACGACAAAGTCTACCGTAGATTCCGTGGACTGGCACAGCACGACAACCGCCCCCTTTCCAACTTTATCGAAACGGCGGCTCTTCGTTTTGTGGAAGAACACGAGTTTGTCGACGAATTCGAGATGACCGAGATCGAGGGCAACTCAGCCCTAAATCGCAGCATCAAAGCTGGCTTGAATGATGCCAAAGCCAAGCGAGGCAGCTTTGTCTGATTTCCGTGTATTCGAGACTGAGGAATTCGTCAAGTCCTTCAAGAAACTTTCGTCACAAGACTCGGCTTTCTTGAGAAAGAAACTGGCCTCGTTCGTCTATCCTCAGATCAAGGCAGAGCCCTTCTGGGGGAATAACATCAAGAAGCTTCGCGGATACACCCCTGATACCTGGCGCTACCGCATCGGTAAGTTCAGGGCGTTCTATGCGGTCGACCCAGTGGCGAGGATCATCTTCATGCTCACCGTAGATGACCGCAAAGACGCATACAGATAAGAGGGACAACATCGTGCTGGAGGATATTCGCACGAAGACGCGCGAAATCCTCAGCTTAGCGTTGGGCAGACAATAAGGAAGGAAGATATGAACCTGACTATGCTTTCAGCTGCAACCTGTGCGGCCGCGTTTACACTGTCCACGCTACAGGCAGATGCAGCAACCTCGACAAATGAGTTCGAGTTCGAGGTTGTAATGGTGGCAATATCGTCAACAAGGTGGCAAGCCCTCAAGTACGAAACACGGACGGGCGAGGCCTGGATTGCAAGCAGTGGTAAGTGGATGCCGATTGCGGACACCGCGAAGATTCCGAAAGGAAAGTACGTCATCAAGATGACTGCGTTGTCGGGCGATTGGGCAGCTATAAGATATGAGGTGAACACTGGGCAATCATGGCACTGCAGAGCAGGCGCCTGGGTGGAGATAACTCTCGCGCCCGTAGAGCCCATTGATCAGTCTGCGAATCCAACATCATCCGACGAGACTAAAGAGCAGCCCTAGCCCGCATCGCTCACACTTTGTCGTAGCGAGAGCGTGGAGAGCCTGCAGCAGCAAAAGTGTTAGCGATGAGGGCTAACCTTTGCCCAACAAGGCCAGTCGAGCGTACGGCTTACAGCCGCCGCAGAACCGTAACGTTATGGCTCCAGAAGAAACCCTTGACACCTGATACGTATCGCGTTACAGTACAGTCATGATAAAGGGATTTCGGCATCGTGGGTTGCAGCGGTATTTCACAAAGGGGAACACGGCTGGCATCCAGGCGAAGCATGAAAAGCGGCTTAGATTGATCCTTGCCCGCCTGCATGCTTCCGCGTCAGCACGGGACATGAACTTGCCGGGGCTAGAATTGCACCCGTTGAAAGGTAAGAGAAAAGAAACATGGGCTGTTTCTGTGAGTGGAAACTGGCGGATCACATTCGCATTCGACGGAACGGATGTAATCGAAGTTGACTACGAGGATTATCATTAGGAGGAAATGATCATGAGAATGAACAATCCACCCCATCCGGGTGAAGTATTGCGGGAGCTGTGTCTTGAGCCGCTGGGCCTTTCTGTAACCGATGCTGCCGGCGCTCTTGGTGTTGCTAGAAAGACGCTTTCGGCAATTCTTAACGGGCGATCCGGTATCAGCCCCGAAATGGCAATTCGCCTCGGAAAAGCCTTCGACACCTCCCCGGAAAGCTGGCTGAACCAGCAAGTTCAGTACGACCTCTGGGAAGCAGGGCGGCACGCCAAGAAACTCCACGTCAAGAAGCTTGTCGCGGCATAACCAGAAAGTGGACCCTATCAACTGAAAGCGCGCTTTCAGTTGAAGGGTCAGTTCCATGTTAGGCCCAAGAAAAGAGGTTGACAGGTATATTGCTGTCATATACACTCCTTGCAACATGGAGAAGATCTCGCTGCCAGATTTTGAGGGATTTGAC
>SPBP01000066.1 GCA_004525935.1 Lentisphaerales bacterium
CTCGCCACGCTCTCGCGACGAAGGTTCATGAATAACCCCCGCTAGCAGCCCGTCGGACTTAGCTCGCCCTGACGGGCGATCACAGGCCTGGGTCTGCCGGCTAATTTAAAGATCTTGAGAGCACGGCTGAATGCTGTAATACTGTTCACACGTGGAGAATCAGAGATTGATGTAACTGGAGACTATCGTGGCGAACCAGTCAATGATGCTGACGCAGGTCCAACGTCTGCAAATGGTCCTTGCGCCCCAGTTGCGCCAATCTCTCGAAATGCTTCAGTTGCCTATCCTCGAGCTCAGAACGCTTGTTCAGCAGGAGATCGAGAAGAACCCGACCCTGGAGGAGCTCACTCCAGATACCCCCACGATTGAAATAGAGCCTGGTAAGGCTGAGTCCGATAGCGAAGAACGGAAGGAACTCGATTTTTCGGAAGACTTCCAGGTCCTGGCCAAGCTTGACGATGAATGGCGCAGCTACTTCTTCCAGGAAGAAGCGACGCGACGCTATTCTCCGCAGGATGCTGAGAAAAGACAGTACTTCCTCGACTCGCTGCCCCAACAGGAATCGCTGCAGGAGCATTTGCTCAAGCAGCTTGGATTCGCTGGCTTGAGCGAGGCGGACAACCAGATAGGTGAATTGATTATTGGAAGCATAAACGAGGATGGATACCTCACCACCACCCTCGAAAGCCTTTCTGAATCAGCTGCTATAGACAGCAGCCATGTCGCCGACATACTGGGCGTTATACAGGATTTCAACCCCACGGGTGTAGCGGCCCGCGATTTGCGCGAATGCCTTCTGAACCAGCTCGTGAGGCTCGGAAAGGAAGATACCGTCGCAAATGCAATCGTCGCGGACCACCTTGAGAAGCTCGGCCATCGCAGGATCCAGGATATCGCCAGAGCACTCAAGATGACTACTGAGGAGATACAGAAAGCAGCCGATCTGATAGCAACCCTCGACCCAAAGCCCGGCCGTGCCTACTCCACGGATGTCGCCAACTATGTCCTCCCGGAAGTTCTCGTCCAGAAGATAGAAGGGAAATACGTCGTTATCCTGAACGATGAGCGCTTGCCACATCTGCGCATCAGTTCGCTCTATCGCCGCCTCATGGAACAAGCGGATACTTCATCCGACGTGAAGACCTACATAATGGAAGGCATCAGGTCCGGCGTCTTCCTTATCAAGAGCATACAGCAGAGGCAGCAGACGATTTTCAAGATTGCCACGGAAATTGTTGCCGTACAACAGGAGTTTCTTGACCACGGCCTTGCTCACCTCAAACCATTGATTATGTCCCAGGTAGCCGAAGTCGTCGGTGTGCACGAGACAACTGTCAGCCGTGCGGTTTCCGGAAAATATATGCAAACTCCCATTGGCGTGTTCGAAATGAAATACTTCTTTACGCCCGGGCTAAAGACCGAGAACGGCGCCGATCTCTCGAACAAGACGGTCAAGGATATGATTGCCCAGATGGTGGCAGCAGAAGATCCTGCATCACCCCTCTCTGATCCGCATATTCAACACACACTCCACGAGAAGGGCATTCGCATTGCGCGGCGCACCGTCGCAAAGTACCGCCTGATGCTCCATATCCCGCCATCGCACATGCGGAAGACCTACTAGCTCCTTAAGCTACGTTTCTTTGCATCCGAATGCTCAACGGTCTTGACAAATCACTGGAGAAGCACCTGCCGGAGTCCGAACGCCGGTGGCCTCCTGACCTGGTCCTGACCTCTGACCTCTGACCCCTGAACCCCTGAACACTTTCAGCGAAGCTGGCTGGACTTTTACTGACAAGATAGCTGGTTCTGCTAGAAAGAATTCCAGCTACTGGGCAGTTAGAGGAAGAATCAATAATTCGCCAATGTTCACATGGGCTGAACGACCGACCACGAATTCCTGCAGGCAGTCAACGGCGCGGGTGTGGGGGAGAACATTCTCACCTTTGCGGCTTGTAGCCGCGGACAGGGCACGGCATGCTTACGCAGGTGATCAAGGGGTAGGCCAGATCAATGAGTAAAGCGAAAACACGGCTGCGTATTGTTCTTCGGGTTGCGCTGGTGCTCTTCCTGATAACACTGGTTGCCGGCGGGTACTACGGATACTGGGATCAGGTCGATTGTCGGTTTCGGGCTGTCTCGCCGGGGCGTGCGTACGCTTCTGCGCGGATGCCCCCGGCAACACTGAAGAAGTTCGTGCGTAAGTACGGCATTCGGTCCGTGGTCGATCTGCGCGAGTCGATTGACGAGAAGCCCTCGGCTGCAATTGAGGACGAAGGCATTGCGCTGGCGGAGATAGGTGTGCGGCACCATAGACTTCCCACTCCGCAAGTTCCTTCGGATGAGACTGTCTCCCGTTTTGTTGAGATCCTGGGCGACCCGGAGAATATCCCGGTACTGATTCACTGCTATCACGGGCAGGGCCGCGCGGTATTGTTCTCAGCCCTATATCGCATTGAAGTTGAGGGATGGGATCCGGAACGGGCATGGCAGGCGACCCGGCTGGTTTTGAAGGGGAGCAGTTTCGACCGTGACTGCGAGAAGGGCAAGTACCTGATTGAATACGAGCCCCTGCGTGAGCAGGATCCCGAATCAACCGCGGGTGAACGCCGATAGTCATAGCCACGCTTGTCCGCCTCCCTCCGTCGCTCTGCGAGCTATGGAGGACAAGCTGGAGGAAAGAGGCAAAACGGCATTCTCGCGCAGAGACGCAGAGAACTGAAGTCGGAATAGCCATACATATCCCAAGGAAATACACTGTCGATCGGCAGACCTGAAACCGATGGACGCCGCGGACCGACAGGTGTATGATACCACTGTGAGATAGTTTGGCGGTGCCGTAACGAATCGGTGGAGGAGACATCAAATGATCAAGCTATGGATGCAACGCACAGGCACACTTCTGGGTGCGCAGGTGGGAATCTGGGTATGCCTGCTTCTGGCGCCGCTTATCCTGCCCGATTGTCTGCTGTTCAGGATTCTCCGGGCTCCCTACCAAATGGTCATTAATCGCTTCATGTATACATCGGTTTCCCAGGGGTCTGACACATGGGGAATCATCATGGAGAACTGCGTGATTCCCGTCTGCACAATGGCAGTTTACGCCGGAATCCTCAGCGTCTTCTGGATCCTCGGGTCATACTGCATGACGGGCGAGCGACCGGACAGGAAGATCGATGTGTCGACATACCGCCGCAAGTGACGTGATCGGAGACTTCTCAGTAGTCAGGTGCGAAGGCGACAAGTAGTAAAGGGGAGACAGACCATGCCGTTACATGAATGTCCCGGGCCGGACAGAAAGAAACCGATTGTCCCCGAAGAACTCCAGTGCCCTGCATGCGGGGCCGAGATCGAGATGTGGACGAACGAAGCCCAGACCACATGTCCATCATGCTCCAAGGTGATAACGCGCGACGAGCTTGATGCCGGGAAGTAGAGCTTACTGGTTGCCTATGACCAGGCAGCAGGGCTGGGAGTGAACCAGGTTCTTCAGGATAGCCCTGTTCTTTTCCTCATTGACGAACCATTGGCCGGGAGCAATTACCATCTTGTCGGGGTTCGTGTTCAGCCAGGCGGCCCACCAGCTGTATGTACTGTTGGCCATGATCTGATGTTTGCATTGTGACATCAAGTACATGTCCTGTCCGCCGTGGGCTTCTCCAGTATCGGCAATGATGAACTCATCAGTTGCGAATGTTGCGCGCGTCCAGTCTGGATCATCGGAAAACACAAAGAACTGTGGATCCTGGATAGTGCTCCTGATTGACTCAATGGCATTGGCGTAGTATCGCTCTGTTGCAACAGCAAAGTCATCGGCACGATCCAGATAGTCGCCTCTCCGTACGTGGATGGCGATTGCATTTGTTGTTTCAATACCCGCCAGGATCTCGCGGGCAGCAGGAGTCAACGGGAGTCTATAGACGAATTGTCTCCGCAGCACTTGTTCGATTGCGTTGATGTGATCCAGCCACATGAAACGTCCCCAGACAAGACTCAGACGGTTCTTTGCGATTCTGTCTTCGAGGTCAGTTGGTGTGAGATCCAGGCATTTGATCCACTGCGGGAGTTTTCCTGCGAACAGGTCCCAGAAGACATGGGTCGAGAGCCGCCAGTCGATTACTCTGTCTGTGATCTCAAAACAGCCGAGCGCGAATGGGCTTGATGGCTTTGCCCAGATTGGTCTGATGGCATCCAGTATCAGTCGCTGATCATACTTGGTTGCGAGGTATTTCCCGTAGGCATACTCAAACATCTGGTTTCCCAGTCGTCCATGCATGCGAAGTAATATCATGGATGTTGTCTATTGCTCCTGGCACTGAAGAGCCCAGAACCATGCGGAAAATGGTTGCTGGGTCCATTGTTCCTTCGTGACCACGCCCATGAAGATCTGAGCGGCCTCATCCCAGCTTTCGTCATACTTCTGCTCATCAACAAGCGACAGCCATGACCCCGCGGCGGTGAGCGCTGCCGTTTCCGCCTGAGGATTGCTGGCAGAGCTACAGCCGGAGAGGCTGATAATTGCAGCGAGTGACAGACACACTACAGTGGTTTTCATTCACTTGTCGTTTCGGTTCTGAATTGCCAGTGAGCGTTTTGCCCACTCGATCAATTTCTCCTGCTGATCGAGAATATCAGGAGGAATCTCATAGTAGGACATAGCAGTTGATTTGTCGGCATAAGGTTTGAAAGGAGATGAACCGGCGTCGACGAAGGCCTGCCTGTTGGAATCGTCCACTTTCAGGTAGGCCACGTCGTCGGCAACGAGGCCGAACATCTTTCCGTCACGATACAGGCCTGCGCCGCCAAACATTTTACGGGCGCTGACGTTTTCCCACTGGGAGAGCTGGTCGAGCATGTACTCAAGGAATCCGTCAGATGTCGACATGATCACGCGTCCAGCGTTTCATCCTTGTTGGCCATTGCCGAGTCGTGTGGACCTTCTTCAGAGGGCTTCTGCGCAGGGAGGTCTTCGATTTCTTTAAGAAACGCATCTGCGCACTCCGGGCAGTATCCATGCGTGAAGCTCAAGTCGAGGTACTTGCTCATGAAAGTTTCCACTGCATCCCAATAATCGTCGTCCTTCCGAATCTTCTTACACTTGGAACAAATAGGGATGAGCTTCCGCATTTCCATGAACTCGGTAAGGTCCTCCAGCACGAGATGGACAAGCGCTCGTTGCTCGTATTCGAGAGGAGCCGCGGTTACGAGAAAGAAATAGTCACGTTGTTCCGTGTCGTTTACGCGCGTCATTCTTGTCCGGATGCGGTGGGTTCTTTGTCCTGCAATTGCCAGGGAGACCGAGTTCCGGATGATGCATGATAGACATTCCGGCGAATGTCCGCATCCGAGTGGTGATTTTGTGGCATTCATACAACTGAACGCCTCGCCGGAACGGGTGCCACGAATCGCGGCCGTGTCGTTTCCAAGAAACTCCGATGCCGCCAGGTTAGAGGTCACGATGCGAACATCTGCGTCAACAATCAGAACCACACTCGGGTTCGCGTCGAGTATCTTGCGGAGAAATGAAGAAGTCAGCTGAATATCTGTCATGGTCTTCTCTTGTCCTAACTGTTCATCCGTCACTCTTGGGCTTGCGTCGATACTTGTTTAGGATCGGGAGGATCATGAGATGCGTGCCGCCCTTCTTGTGGGGTGCGACGCCAATCTTCACCATATATTCGCCGAACTGAGAGTTTGGCAGTCTCTCTCCACGCCGGAAGTCCTTTTGATGCGATCCTCCGAAATCGATCCAGTCGGCAAGAGGCTCCCAGCCTTCCGCTGCCATCTGCTCGTCGTACCACGCTCGCACGTTGGATGGTTCTGCTTCCACCCTGTAGGCCATGCTGATCTTGAGATCTTGAAAGAGTGTCGAGCCGGGATGGAGGGGGTACTCCGTGCCGTTAAGCGTGACATGATCGTCCTGTATCGGGGTACTGGTCTTCGCGGCAGTCGCCCTACGTCCCTTATTGCATCCAACCAGCATCATTGCTGAGCACAGAATAGCAGTGCAGCAGACAGTTCCGAGCGCCAAGCGTTGTAAATGTTTCATGGCTACATTCTAAGCGTGTCTTGTGTTGTGTGTCGAGAGGGATTGGACTGGAGTTGGGCAGAGCGAAGTGATAGAATCAGCGGCATTCGGCTATCTCCAAACACGGTAGGTGGTATATGAGGTCGTTAAAGTTCGCTGTTGCTGCAATCGCTATTCTTGCCGCCGGGCTGTCTGTGCAGGCGGAACCTTCGTTTGCGCTGGTGAAGTCGACGATAACGCGGGGCGAGAATCCGCAGGCAAAGTACAGTCAGGCGCTTGCGGCTCCTGCGGGGAACCAGTACTGGATCACGGTGTGCAAGGCGGGTGCTGCCGACTCCGCGTGGGGCTCATGGCAGTACTGCAAGAACGGCGATACGAACGCATTCCTCGCACCGCAGGTACAAGCCGGTGATTACGAGATTCGTCTACACGCTCCCTATCCAAAGAAGTCGCACGGTGTCATCTTCAGGGTTGCAGTAGAAGTGAAGTGAAGTAGAAGAGGGCCGGTGGATACGGATGTTGTCCCCGGATGGTGGCCGCTTCCCCTGTTGTGGGACGTCTACTTCACTTCTTTGATGCCAGCTTCACCGGCTTACAGAGATACTTCTTCTTTCTGGATGCCCTGCCACATTTCCGGCAGACATACTTTGCGTTTGAGACTATCTCGGCAACCTCATCGATATTGTCTTCTATGCTATTGCGATTCAAACAACAGAGCGTTCCACGTATATTCATGGTCATTCCTCCTACCTCCATTACGGTGCAGGGCAGGGCGGCCTTTCGAACCGCCTCTCAGGCTATTATATGTTTGCCGGATTCGAGTCTTCCGAGCATCTTGTTCTGTTACGGCGCTGCACCGTTAAGTAATCCTTTATCCTTGAGCCACGTCAGAAGATCAGGTGTCCAGTCAATCTCTGGTCCCGATTCTGTGAAGTTGAATGCAAGATGATCGCCGTGCCGTTGGCCTGACTGGCGGGAGGGAGAAACGGCGCCAATCGTGCCACGGAAACACTGCGGACATGCCCCTTGTCGTCTACCGTTTCAGTATCAGTGATTGCTCCGGGCATCTGATTTGGCCAAAGCATGATCGAGCTGGCCATGTCGTCGACGGATGCTTTCATATAGACGTCCTTCCTGCCAACCGTGTCACATCACGGTTCGGCGGGTTACCGACGATACCGTGATGTGACACGGTTGGACGACTTCTACGTCTTGAACAGGTCGCTGTGGGCGCCGGTTCGTTCGAGACGAAGAGATTGCGCGTCGGCCGTGTAGATCAGTACCCAGTCAGGTTCGACATGGCAATCGCGGTCGAGAGTTTTGCCGTTGGCAAGATCGGACACCACAGCCTTCAGGCCGTCGAGGTCCTTTCCACGCTTGCGCATCCGCTTGACGTCTTTCGCGAACGGAGTCGTCTGGGAGACTCTTTTCATTTCTCCCAGGTCTCAAACATCCCGTCAAGCGAGTCGAAGGACTGAATGCCTTCTCCCCTCTTGCTCTTTTCGAGTGTCTGTTCAGTCATTTCATTAGGTACGAGCACCGCAAACGGCAATCCGCCTCGCAGACAGATCTGCCTATAGAAAAGACGGATTGCCTCCGTGGGGCTCATACCCAGTTTCTTAAGGACACCCTCGGCCTTGCTCTTGGTCCGAGGTTCCACCCTTGCATGAATTATGGCTGTTTTGTTCATGATGCTATTGTGTCACAATTGTAACACATCGTCAACAGTTCTCTTCCTACACTCGTCCAACCGTCATCCATGAGGCGCACCATCCGGCGTCGCCTCGATGGAATTGTTCGCCCAACTCTGCGTCAGACCAGAGGGTTGCGCCACTGGAGGCCAGGAAAACGAACGAAGTCCGAATCCGTGGAGACGAGTTGGCAACCGTGCTCCACTGCCAGTGCGGCCAGATGTGCGTCGGTGACGAGGTTGGCCACCGCTTGTCCATCACGAAGCATCTGCTGAAAGACAACCCAGTGCCGCTCCGTGGGATTCACGATCCGCGTGCATGGCTGATCCAGCCAACTCTGAATTCGGGCGATCGCTTGATCGAGGGAGAGGGGACGCTCAAACACGCGGGGGTTGGTACCGATGCGGATGAAGGCGCCCAGCACGGTCCAGCACAGGCACACAGGAGAACTACTTGAGAGCTCCGCGTCCCACCACGTTCGCGCTTTGGCGTGATGCGGACTGAGTTGGTCTTCCGCATAGAGGAGGATGTTGGCATCGACCAGGATCACCGCTGATCCTCCCCCTCAATCTGAGCAATCAACTCCTGGATGTTGTCCAGATTTCTTCCCGCTTGCAGTCCCATTTTTCGGGCTCGGGTATGATACGGCCGGCCTTGTGCCGGTTTTTCCACTGCCTGAAGACCGACGCGCAGCGCCTCGTTCACCACGCGTCGAAAGGGACTGTGCAGCCTGCTGGCAAGAGATCTCGCCCGGTCCAGGACATCATCGTCTATAGTCAGTGTTGTTCTCATGGTGACATCATAGCATCATACTCCATGATGTCAAGGCATCATTATCTCCGGGCGAACGATTCGGTTCCAATTTCTGTTCACTCGTTCTCAGCAACGTTTCGAGGCAATGTTCATGGATGCCGTAGAAAGTCTTTATCTTATCGATCTTTGCCAGAAGATCTTCCCGGTCTACGGTTGTGGCGTGTTTTACCGCCAGCAGCATCTTATTCTTGCTCGTGTGTTCCAGGGAGACAAACTCAAGGATCTGGGTTGTGTAGCCATGTGCCTCAAGTAGAAGGGCACGCACGCTATCCGTTACCATTTCCGCTTCCTGGCCCAGGTGAAGACCGAAGTTCAGCATGGGTTCCAGAATCTCCGGACTGCAAAGTTGTTCCCTGATTTGCTTGTGGCAACATGGGGCACACATGATGATTTCCGCACCAGCGCGGATGCCCATATGGATTGCATGATCGGTTGCCGTATCGCAAGCATGCAGTGCAATCATAATGTGGATTGCTTCCGGCGCATAGCTGCTGACATCACCTTGATGAAAACACAAATTGTCTATGGCAAGTGTTTTTGCGACCTCATTACAAAGACGCACGAGATCTTCTCGCAATTCGATGCCGGTCACTTGCGCCTGGACATCAAGCGAGTTTCTGAGGAACTCATGGACTGCAAATGTCAAATACCCTTTGCCAGATCCGAAGTCCACCACGTGAACGTCATTGGTATTTGAGATTCGGGATGACGCAAATGCATGCTGGAAGATCTCCAGGAACTTATTGATCTGCTTCCATTTGCGAGACTTTGATGGGATGACGAGATGGTTCTCATTGGTGATTCCCAGCGCAGTCAGGAATGGGCAATCGGGATCAAGTAGACGCTCTTTGTCTCGATCGTGCTTGTCTGAAGGTACAGCACTGTAGCTCGCATCGCTGCAACTCAAGGTGCATTTACCTTTCCGGCTGAACTCCATCTGAACATCCTCCGTTAATGAGAAACAGTGGGCGCTCCTGAAAGGATCTCCAAGACGGTCACGGATCATCTCGACGCCGGTGGCCACTGCGACATTCTTCGTGACCTCCTTGGTCTTGTAGCAATAGATCAGGGAAAGGCACGGCTGACCCTTAACGGTAAGCATCCTGACAAGAATGCGTTTCAGCCCTGATTCCGGGCCTCGGTATTTTCCGAGAACCAGTTTAACAAACGTATTCTGCTCGAGGCTGTTCCTCAGAAGGTTCAGGAACCGATCTATATAGTCGGGTTCATCTTGAAGGGAAACAGGGTCGGCCATTTACAGATCTTTCCTTTCCTATGCTAACGACTCGCATGACCAGTGTTCAATGGCCGTCCGCGGCCATTGAAAATATGTCGAAGGTTGTGTTCTGCTTCTTTTCCTTCTTTCCTTTTGCCGTTGCCGGCACGTCCGCTTCTGCTCTGCAAGTGTACTACGCGCTGCGGCGCTTGCCATGGATTCCACACTGTCAACTCAACTTGCTTCCGCACAGGCCGTATTTGCTATTTCGAGGGCTGAACCCTGGGCCCAAAAGTTGGCGCGCCAACTTCTGTAAGCTGGATGTGTTTGTTGGAAGCCCTATTTCTCTCGATCTCTTTGCTCAAGCAGGAATGTCCGTAACAATCTTTCTGAACGCATAACATACAGAATGTATACGGCGTTCTTCTCAACCCGGTAGAATATGCGACAGGGGGGAACCACAACTTCCCTGTATGATGTGCGTGGCAACTCTGCGGGTCGCTTGCCGGAGTTTGGATGAGCCTCAAGTCGCTCGACTCTGTCGAACGCTTTCTGAACGTATCGAGACGCGGCCAGTGGATCGTCGAGTGCTATGTACTCGGCGATCTCATCCAGATCAAGCAGAGCTGGTTCCGTCCAGATCAGTCGAGCCATTTCTTCATCTTTCTTTTGGCCTCGGCTTGTGAGAACGTGCGGTTCTCTAGAATCGCACGTTCTCCTCGCGATATACCTTCCAGGATCTGCATTCTGCTCTGCATGAATTCATAGGAATCCACGTCAACAAGGTAAGCCGAAGGCTTTCCATGTTCTGTAATCAAGACGGGTTCCCCCGAGTCATGCAGATCTGACAAAACGCGCGTTGCCTGCCTTTTTAGAGTTGTAACTAATTCTGTTTTCATAATATAGTGATACTATAGTGA
>SPBP01000276.1 GCA_004525935.1 Lentisphaerales bacterium
GATAAAGCGTTCGGCCTCTGCTATGGGCTCTCCGTCAGCCTGCAGCAGTGCCCACACCTGCTGCGACTGCCGTAGACACAGGCGAACCGTGAAGGCGCAGGGTGTGTTGTGCGACATTGCTTACTCCAGCGGCTGGGGCAGGTTGAGCAGTTGGTAGATCGGTCGGCTGTAGAGCAGGAAGCATCCCTGCACCAAGCCCTCACGGTCCTTCCACAGTCCGTTGAGACTGAAGTGCAGATACTCACAGATGCGCTCGTCGGAGTAGAACGAGAGTCCCTCGGCATCGCTGACGCATTCGAGGAACACGTACAAAGCGATTTGCTCGGTGCTCATACATCGGATGTGCTTCCGGTAGACCAGTCGCCGATCCACGGCACCGAACTGCTTCGGCATCGTGCGCACCCGTTCTGGATCCACTGGTTGCTTCATGACCTTCTGACGCGTCGATCGTTGCTTCACTGCTTGCCTCCGATCACTGTGTTGTGTTGTTGGCTGCCTGTGGGCACAGCTTTCCTGATCGGAGCCCTGAAGGGGGCCGATTCCTCATCGAAATGTACCGCTTCGTGCCGCGTTAGCGTCTGCGGCGAAGCCCAACAGCCTTGTTTCGGTCTTGTTTTCATGCCGCGCAGCTTGCCACAGAGCCTGTGTTGCTGTAAAACTACAGGTTGTGTGGAGTCCCTTGTGGACACGTTGACCGTTGAGCTGTTCCTCGCCTAACGGGCGAAGGACACTTGGTGGCAGCGGTAGGTCTTGAAGCAGGTGGTGCGGAACTGTTCGACTAGGTGCACCGTCAGCTCACTTGCCGACCCGCATATCGCCACCGCTCTTCGCAAGAAGGCGGTGGCGTCTTCTTGCGGCGAAGCACGCCCGAACCGATGTCCGATGATGTCAATCAACTCCGGTTGCCACTCGACAAAACGATGCAGGTAGCGCCGAAGGAGGTCTCGCTGGGCTTCGACATCACGCCCTCGGTGTCGGCCCTTCAGGAACGCCTCCAGTGTTGTGTGGTTGACCAACCGGTACGGCTGAGCAAAGCAGGGCAGGCAACTGACAGTCATCCGGCAGTACGTGCAGCGAAACCGTCGCACCAGGAAGGCAATCGCCTTACCGAGCAACCCAGTCGTGTAGCGCTGGTAGTAACCGAGAGCCCACAGCCGATGGAACCGCCCGCAGTTCGGACACTGGGACGGTGAACGCATCTGCTTGTGGAACTGCTCCCGGACGTACGCCTCCACCGAAAGCTTCACCCTCACGATCTTCTGCATCCGTCCACAATACAGCGGGGGAACGAAATAGATCAGGATTTATCATCCCCTCTTAACGAGAATAAGTAACGAGATAGAAACGAAATAGAAACGAGACTAACCCTTTCCCGGCCTATTGGCCGGTAAAGGAGCAAAGTAACAGGTGGAGCAGCAGAATATAGGCAAAAAAGCTTCTGAAGTTTTGCCATAAGGGAAGATGAAGGAAATTCTGAGGAAAATAGAGGTTTTTGAGTCGGTTTTCCGGGAAAATCCGGAAAAGTTGATTTTTTCTCTTTTTTTGCCTTGACTCTTATATGCTATTATGAAAGAGTGAATATAAGAACAATGAGTCCATTATCACAAATCAGCTGGATTCGGCAACGCATAGCGCGACTGGTTCGGCAAAGACAAGCAGCAGAACGGCGGCTTTTAGGGCGGGCGGAGTTGCTTAAAGGCACCGTGCTGGAAGTCCAGCGGACCTGCGGGAAACCCGGTTGCAAGTGTGCCGAGGGCGACAAGCACATCTGTTATCAGCTTTCGGCCAGCATGGAAGGCCGGACCCGAACGCGTAATGTGCCGCGCAAAGATCTGATAAAGGTCAGACGCCTGACTGATAATTATCGCCGATTTCGCCGGGCCCGGGCTGCATGGGTTCGGCTCAATGAGCAGATCATAGAATTGATTAACCAGTTGGAGACTGCTCGTACAGTGGATGATTCTTCTAATGAGCCCAGGCGTAAAAAAGGCTAAGAAACGACGTGCTGCGCAGCGGCGGGACAAGAAACAGGCCGAGCGCAAGCGGCTGAGTCGGGAGCGTCCGTACGTGGCTTGGAAGCACCTCACACGCAACCAGAAAGAAGTGGCTAAACGTTTGGCGCACGGCGAAGGCTGCGACTACGTCCATGACGGTTCCTGGGGGTTCTTCGATCGGTTTATGCTCTTTCTCAAGAGTGTTAATTATCTGGCTACGCTGGACCTGGATGGCAAAGGCTATGCGCGCAAAATGATTACCATAGCCAAACTGCTGCTGACCGATCAGGCGCGCATCCTGCTGGGCATCGAGTCGATAAACAAGGTCCCGTTTCTGCTGTTCGGGGATATCGGGCTTTTGATGACGCTGGGCTGGACGGCGCGCCAGATCACCGAAGGGGTGTGTAAGCGGGGAAAGGGAAAGCACGACGGCCCGGTCCACAAGGACACCTTGCCGGACTGCCTGGAACGGATGGGGGCAGAGGAGATCACCCGTAGCCTCAATGACGGGATCAAGCTGCTGAGAAAAATCGGCGTGGGATTCAGCGGGACCTTCGCGGTGGATGCCACCGACCTGAGAACCACCGCCAAATGCAAAGGGCGCGGGGCTAAGCGTGTCGAGCACAAGAAGCGCGATAAAGAGGGCAAGTTGGTGATCATCCCGGAGATAATTTATGGGTTTAAGCTGCTGCTGGTGTTTGACGTGTTCAACCGTTATGTTGCCGCGGCCAAGATGGTCCAGATCCAAGAGAGCGAGAATCCGCTGCTGCTTGAGCTTGTCGACCAGGCACGCCGGAACATTGGCCACCATGCCATGAAGCTTGTGCTGGTTGATCGCGGCTTTCTGGATGGGGGACGGCTGTGGGAACTGAAACACAAACGCGGCATTGACTTCGTGATCCCCGCCAAAACGAATCTGACCATCAGCAATGATATTCGCGGCATGCGTGATCTGCCGGAGGATGCCGACCTGCACCGTCAGGAATGGGAGACGAAGAAGGGCGCGGTTCGAACCGTCGGGGTGGCGGGCTTGAAAACCTTCGACGAGTATCGAAATCCCAAACGAAAGAGGGCCGAGGCCGATCCGATCAACGCAGTAATGGTAACTTGCTGGGACGGCCGGGAGTACAAGCCGGGAAAAGAGAAGTGCTTTCTCAGCTCGCTGGATGTAAGCAAGCCGCGCGTGGTCATTGATAAGTATGACCAGCGAAGCCTGATCGAGAACTGCGGCAACCGCGACCTGAAGCAGGGCTGGCTGATCAACAAATATCCCAAGAAAGAAGTAAACGCTATCCGTGCGCACGTGTTCTTGACCATCGGCATGTTCAACATGACCTTGGCCTATCGCAGCGAAGAGGGCGAGCAAATCGCCGATGAGTGCATCCGCCGCTACCGGATGAAGACGATGCTCATGGCCCGGCACAAGTGCATGATCGTCTGCGGCGACCACTATGCGATCTTCGATCTCGAAGAGCTGATGATGCTGGTCGGACAACCGGTGCGCCGCCCCATGCGCACCCAAGAAGAAGCATTCCGAAGAATCCACGGGCTATAAGCATTGCAACACGACACCCGGACTGTGCCCTCAACTCGCCCCTTACAAGCCTCCCCTTCCGAAATCGGCACCTCTTCCTCCGCGGGCGATGAAATCTAACGAGAGTGTGAGCTTCACCGATCCGTTGATACCTCGGTGCACGCGATGACACGGCCAGGTGCCCCCGCACCGGAGGAATGTGGACTTTGTGTCGTGCGAGATGCCCCGTTTTCCGAGAAATCCGCCCCTTATGGCAAAATTTCAGATAAGGGTTTTACATTTTGACAGTGCTGGTACAGTGGTGATAGAATAATTAAAAGATTATGTTTTTTAAGGCGTTTCTGGAGGGTTGTCCAGGAGGGTATTTA
>SPBP01000271.1 GCA_004525935.1 Lentisphaerales bacterium
CGGAAGATGCGTTCCCTTCGAAACACTTCAGCTCCCAAAATGGAGGATAGGATGCCGATTCCGAAGTTCGCACGGATGTTCAGGATGGATCCTCTTGCCCCATGCCCATATGACACAATCGCTCAGGGCGGACGTTGCCTTGGGCGAGGTGTGGACAATCGCCTCACAGGCCCAGCTGTCCGACTACCGCGATGACGGGTTGATCATGAGCGCACCGCCAAGGTCGCTTGTCCGCGCATTCTTCAGATCGGTCCACAGCGTGCCAGGACCGGAATGAATGATATTCACGCTGACGTCGTCGTTGAGTTCTTCGGCAAAATGCAGGAGCGCAAATCCGACCGGATCCCCGAACGCTTTCGCCTTGAGTTGGAGCCCGTTCGCCTTCTCGCCTTCGACCAGCTTGATTGCCGTTGCGTCAGCCACGCCGAGCTTCCTTACCGTATCCGCAGCTATACCGGCCGTGTCTCTTGCTATCTCGGCAACCCTACGAATGGCGTCTGCCGCGATTTCGGCAACCTGCTTCTCCTGGTCGGCCCTGATTCCCGCCTTGATCTTCTCGGTCTCCTGCGCGACCTGTTCGCGCTTCTGTTCGATAAGACTCAACTCGGTATTCAGCTCGGCAAGCTTCTTCGCAGTATTCTGTCGCTCCATATTCGTGAGGTTCTGTTCGATGGCGATACTGGCCTGTTGAATCGGGTCAAGTATCTCTTCTGGGACCTCTACGTGCCGGATAAGCGCATTATGAACGACGATCCTCTTTTCGAGCAGGGTTGCGGCCAGGGTGCGAGTCAGGTCGTCCTGGAACTTCTCACGGCCCTCGCCCATGATGAAGTCCTTCGCCTTATACTCCGAACCTTTATTGCGCGAAACCGAAGTGATTTGGGGCATAATGATCTTGTCGACCAGTGCGGGCAGATCCCCGTACCGGCTGAAGATCAATGCAATATCCGCAGGCGGCAACTCTATCTCGACAGTCATGTCCAGCCGTATATGGAAGCCATCCCGTGACGGAAACTCCACGAACTGTGAAAGGCCCAGGGTCGACATGGAATCGCCCTGGATATATTCCTGCTTCACCCTCTGGACATCAGCCCGTTCCTGCGCGGCCGCGTTTTGACCGGGCGCCTGTCGACGCTGCATGGACTGAACGCTTTTCGAGAGGTAATCGAGGCGCTTCTGTTTCTGCTGATCGAGTACGTTCTTCTCGAGCTGCTCCATAACATAGTTCTGCGAGGCCATCTGGCCTTTCATGATCACTTCTCCGCCGGTTCTGCCAAGGAGCGACACCTGGTTCACACCGATCTCCAAGACATCCACCTTGAACTCCTTGGGATTGACGTAGTAGAAACCGGGCTGCAGAACATCCTGCCTGACTCCCTTCTGCCCCTCCGCGGCAAATTCACCGTGCGGCGCCTGCGTACCCGACTGCGAGGTGATCACGCCTGCGTATCCGATGGGGATACTGATCGCGTCCACGAGGTCGATCGTGTAGCCGTAGGGATTCATCCTGTACTTGCCGGGACCGAGCGCCTTCCGCCAGATACCTTTCTGATGCTCTGCAGCAAGGAACTCGCCATCCGGCAGGTCTTCACCGACCTTGGATGTGACAATACCTATCTTCCCCGGCACAATAATTACGACAGTCCGTATGTCGCGCTGGTAGAAGATGGGATTAAGGAAATGCCGACCTTCGCCGAGGACATCACGCAAGATTCCCTTCTGCCCCTTCTCGGCCAGGATCTGGCCCGGTGGCAGCGGCTTGCCGATCTTCGAAGTAATTACGGCCATCTGGCTCGGGCCAACATAGAACCTGCAGAATCCCCAGATCCAGACGAACCATGCCACTGCGATGGCGCCAACGATGACCATTATGCCTGAAATTATGTTCTTCATTTCGGCACCTCCTTTCCCTTAGGAAGGAAAGGACTGAAGATACTGCCCAACCCTTCAATCTGGTCCCCGCTCAAGACCGACTTGATCTTCGGGCCGATACGTTCATAGAACCTGTAGCGGGCGAGGTTAATCCCGCTCTCGAATGCCTTCACCTCACCCGCCAGGACAGAGGCTTCGGCTTCATTCTTTGCAAGAATCGCGTCTTTCTGGCCCTCGGCCCTCAGGATGACAGCCGCTGCCTGGTGTTCTGCTGCCGCCAGTTCAAGTTTCGCAACACCGAGATCTTTCTGTGCCGCAATCACCATGACTTCCTGCCCCTGTTCCGCGCTGATCACAGCCCGGATACGTTCCGTCTCTGATTCGACCTGCTCCTTGTTCTGCAGCGCCAGCATTTCCTGCTTCACAAGTTCCGCCTTCGATCGTGCCTGCTCGATCTGCTGCTCGAACTTCTTGGCATCCTGCACGGCTATTTCGCGATCCCTGCTTATGCTGGCAATTGCGTCCGGCACAACAATCTTCCGGATCAACACCGACTTGACGTCCACCCCCCAGTCAATGCACTTCAGATGCAGGTGGCTTTCGAGCTCGTTCTGAAACTTCTGCCGGGTTTCGCCGACAATGTAACTGATTGCCGGGTTCTTACTGCCCTCAAGCCGACTGAACCCGCGTGCCCTCGGGAGGATGATCTTCTGCGTTATGTCATCCATGTCACCCACCCTGTGCGTCAGCTGCGCAACCTTATCGCGTTCGAACGCGAACTCGATCGTGCCTTCGACAATCACGGTGAAACCGTCAAGCGTCAGGAAGCTTATTACGTCCAGCCCACTCATTTCGAAACGCTGACTCTGCAGGTTGACTTCTACCAGGTTGACCATATAGGGGTTCAGGTAGTACGTGCCCGGGTCGACAACTTCAGGGATCACTCCCTTCATAGAAGCGCTGACAAGAAAATCGTTTCTCTGTTCAGGCGAAAGCTGGGAGTTATTCAACACATCGTCGCCGACAAGCGAGATCATCACGCCGACATGACCGGGCCTTACCGTAATCGCATCGAACTGCTCCGTGCGATATGCAAACGGGTTAATCCGGTATTTGCCGGGCCGGAGGACCTCGGCGATTATTCCTTTTGTTCCACCTATTCCATCTGTTCCATCTTGTGCAATGATCTGGCCCGGCGGCAGGTCGTCGCCGAACAGGCGCACCTTCACTCCGAGCCGGCCGGCGGGAATATCGGTAATCTTGTGCGTGGACCAGCCCCATGTATATGGATTCTTGAAATAACGGCCCTCCGCCAGCACCTTGAGCTGGATTCCTTTCTGCTCCGGGTCAGTTGCGATAATCTGACCGCTGGGCAGATCTTTGCCGGTCTTGCGAACAAGCACAGCGATCTCGTCAGCACGCGGCTCAATCCTGCATCCGAACCAGACAAAGAGCGGAAGGCTTACCAGGATCGCTGCCAGCATGAAAACACCCGTTGCAAATCCGCCGAGCCCCCTGAAATTCGGCAGGCCGGGTATCGTTCGGTTCATGGGAGTTACATCAGCCATATCTGCCTCCGTCTCTGCGTGGTTCGAAAATGCGACATTCCTACCGTCCATGCACATGCGCATCATACGGCTCGAATGGGCGTTTGGCAACGAAGATGATGTAGAAGGACCACGGGACCCAAAGATAGAGGATAGAGGATAGAAACTGCCGACTGCTTACACCCGCGCTGGCGCGCTCAAGATCGCTAAGAACAGCCTTTGCCCACGAATTACACGAATAGACACGAATGGGCCCAGCCCCAGAGCCCACCTTCGGCGAACACGATGCCGGGCAAGAATCTGAAGGTACGTTGAGCCGCATTCATTCGTGAAGATTAGTGCCTTAATCTGACGCCTCTGCGAAGAAAAACAAGAAAATCTGATGCCGAGGTTTGTGTTGCATTCTGTACGAGAGGTCAGAGGTCAGAGGTCAGCGGGCGCGTAGCAATGCCATTTGGACAGGCCATAGGCGTAATTCGGCTGGAGTGGAGATCGGCCGAATGCTCGGAAGTATGATCAAGTGGTCAAGTTTCTGACCTCCGACCTCTGACTTCTGACCTC
>SPBP01000203.1 GCA_004525935.1 Lentisphaerales bacterium
GCATGAATGTAGCGAATTCTCTTCTGGTCCACACCCGAGACGGCGTAAGCGTCCATTGATACACGCGCGAACCTTTCGCCTGTCCCGCCTTGTATCCCCGTGCTGGCTATGTAGTGCGTATCCTGCGTCAAATTGATGGCATCAAAGAATGCTTTGCGTGCTTTGACTATGCCGGGATAGTCGGCATCAACGTGCGGGGTATACAACCATGTTCGCAGAACACTATCCTGTACCGAGACGTTAAAGGCCGACATCTTCTGCTTCAATAGTTCGAATATTACTGCTGTCTGTTCTTCCGAGTCCGACTCTTCCGAGCTTTCCGGATCCGTCAGATGTTCGGCGAAGATGTGTCTCAGGTGAGATGTCGTATCGAAGTAGAAGATGTTTCCCGCTCTGTGCTTCTTGGTGATATTGCTCAAACACATTCCCAACAATGCCAATTTGACGGAAGGCGCTGGCGGCTGTTCAGTCAGAGAGAAGAAGAAGTCTGTCGGCTGTCTTTCTTTGTAACGGATGAGTTCGTCCCGATGATTCATGAGATCGCTTGAGAAGAATCGTTTGAAAGCTGCCGTCTCTTCCCTGACATCCAGCTTCTGCAGGAGTTCTTTCTCGGCGTCCTCAATGGTTCTCACCTGTTCGTCAATCGGCTGTGGCTTTGATGGGACAATTGAGTAATAAAGCTCCATCCAGTTCCCTGCGGGATCTTTCAGAAAGCTGTATTTGACTTCAACGTTCTTGAGTGTGACAGCACCAGTTTCCATTATGCTCTCCTCCGGTCCTCTGGAATGAAAGGCCAGACATTCTGTTCCACAGAATCGCAGAGAAAAGGAGATGATTCAAGAGATTGCGAGATGAGACCAGTATGGAACATGCTGCCCAGGATTGCCTTACGGGAGGAACTCCAGCAGACCACGTTACAAATCGGTTGCATCGGAGGCATTCCGACCCGATTGGTTGGGAATTCGAGCTGATTGCAGAGGAGTGGTGATCCTGTGCTGCCTGGGCAAGTGCCCCTTCGGGCTTCACTTAGTAGACCTCTTTCTTGAGTCCTCTGATCGCCATCCGGACGCCCAGCCAAGCCAAGATCAACCACACTGAAAAACAGTATCCGACCTGCTGCACTATTTCTCTGATCTCAAGCTCCATCCCCTCACTGACAATGAGTATGCCTGGATAGAACGGATTGCTGTAGAAACATACGTACATCAGGAGGTCCCTTACTGAATCGGCATCCAACGAGCGACAGAGCTGCACGCCGATTGACCCGAGGATCGGCAGGACAAGCATCCATGCCAGCATGAATGAGCCCGTGACGAGATACGCCGTGAGTGAGCGTCGCATCACCCCTGAGAAACCGAGCGCAATTGCTGCGATAACCATACTGACGATAATGTTGACAAGCAGGAAGGATAGCATCTTCCATATCGGCAAGCCGCCCCAGAGGGCCGCTATGCCAAGGAACGGAAGCACGAGGGATGAAAGCCATAGAATGAAGATCCATGCGGCGTAAAGCTTGCCCCAGGCTATTTTGGACGGATTGACACTGGTATTCACAAGTGCCGGCAGAGTGCGCTGTTCACGCTCCTGCGAAATACGACCCGCGGACGCGAGCGGGGCCAGGACGATAATCGTCGCTCCGTGCCAGAAGAGCAACGCGTAACTCATGGCCATTCCAAGTTCGCCCGGTATGAGGGAGCCGTGCTTGTCGACAACAGCCGTGGCAAGGATTCCGCCCCCGATGAGCAGCACACTTATCAGAAAGAAAAGCGCGATCACCCAGAGCCTCTTTTCAGAGGCTCTTATGCGGATTTCCAGCCACAGGAAAGGATTAGTCACTTCTTCTCTCCGGCAAGGATATCGAGGACAATGTCACTCAGCCCCGAGTGCAACTTGCTCACTTCATATACGCTGATTCCCGCGCTGCAGAGTTTGTTAACATAACCTGCGGTCTGTTCATCGTTCCCAGCAGGCTTGATCGTCACGCAGATATCATCAGCTTCGATTTCAACCCCGCTGTTGCCGAGGGCCAGACGGGCGGCAGCGGGATCGGAACATCGGATCATAAGGAGTTGTGTTCCCATGCCCGCTGACACTTCCTTCCGTGTGAAGAACACGTTATCGCCATGCACCTTCCGCCATCGGCCAGCGTCGATGATGCCGAACCTGTCGGCGAGATCCTCCAGTTCAGGCAGGATATGAGACGAGATCATGATTGTGCGGTTGTCCGATGCTAGACTCCTTACGATTTCCAGCAATTCCCTGCGAGCCGACACGTCGAGGCCCGCAGCTGGCTCGTCAAGCAGGAGAACGGGCATGTCAGCCAGTAGTATCCTGCCCAGCGCCAGGCGTCTTTGCCAGCCTGCCGAGAGTGTCTCGACCTCTTCTGAGAGCCATGGACCAAGTCCCAACTCATCCACAATACGTCCTATCCTGACCTCACGTTCGTCTTCGGGTATGGACAAGACCTTGGCAAAGAATTCCAGATAATCTGAGGCAGTAATATCTGTGTAGACCCCGAGCGGATCGGGCATCAGGCCAACGAAGCGTGCGGCTGATTGGGGAGCACCAGTGATATCTTCGCCACAATACGTCACCGTACCGGACTCCGCCCTCAGGAGCCCGCAGATCAGCTTCAGCAGAGTGCTCTTACCCGCACCATTGGGGCCGACCAGCCCGAAGACCTCGCCAGGATTCAGCTCGATACTGAGGTCACGAACGGCCGCCACACCGTTTGGGTACGTCTTGCTCACGTTGTTGATTACCAGTGACATTACGTGCCCTTCTGCATTGCTACGTATCCTTCCAGTGGCACCTGACAAATCCAAGCGACTCTTTCCGTGTGATCCTGTTCACGGTGGAGTCCGGAAAACATGGGTCTATCGTTTGCGTCCAGGGCCGCCAGGATGATCCCCCCCTCGTAGCCGGCCAGAGAAAGGCCCCCGTGTTCATGACGCCTGCCGCAGTTCTTGCACACCGTCGGACTCACGGTTGGTCCCTCCAGAACGATGCCATCGTCATCCCAGGTCTCCAGAGGCTGGGTGATGCTGCTTGGGAAACCGATCTCGGTTTTCCTGAAAGGGGCGCCGATGATAATGGTCGCGCCTGCGTTCAGGTCACCCAGTTTCAGCCAACTGTGACCTTGCAGTTTTGCGTACAGGTTCCTGACATCCCTTTCAGAAGCTACCTGGACCTTCCCGTCAGGCATCATGCGGGCAGTGAAGGGCTGCCGCATCTTCTTCATGTGACAGAAACCGTGCTGGTATTGCATTCCCCGTACCGTGCGGCCAAGGCCCATGGAACCTGAACCGTCGATGTTTTCGTGGACGAACAAGGCCGTATCGCTGTTCCGGCTGTATGTGATCTCGGCTGGGGCAGGGTATTGCCAACCTAGTAGCCCTCGGCCGTACTTCAGGACAGTGGCATTGACGTTACAGAAGACTTCTGGCCAGTTGCCGTAGCCGAGTCTGTATTCAGTGCAGTCGGAGAGCGGAGCCTTTGGGTGGACTGTAAACCATCCGACAGCGACCGCGACAAGCGTATAGACCCCGATCACGATAGGAGCTCTCCACCACAGTCTTACTCGGCGCGATCCTTTCAGTCTTATGAAGAGCAAGGGCAGCAATATGGTTGTGCCGACCACGTAGAGCCCAGCAGTGATGAAGGTCAGGCGCATGAATGGGCCCCTGATCCTTTCAAACAGGCGCACAGTATCTTCCAGTGGTGCGGCAAGTGCCCTGTTGCCGTAGGAACTGCTGAAACAGAGGCTTTGGCCGCCGTACGAAGGGGAGTCGATCTCGCCCATGTCCGCGTCAATGTTGGCTGTTAACGAACCGATTCCACCCATCAGAACCGGGGTTGGTTGCAGGCCAAGATTCGCCAGATGCGGCGCCAGGCCTTCCGGTGTGCCGAATATCCAGCCGCCCGAGAGGATGATTCGCCGTATTTCGGTGACGGATAGATCGGTATCTGCACCGATCCATATCGCTTGAACATCGAGAAAACGTCTCCAGTCCCCCGGTATCTCGGTCAAAGAGGCAATCGAACTAATCTTTGCCAGCTTCCTGATCTTTCTGTCCGCAGTGTCGTCATCGGTCATTATCCACGCGGTACTGGCTCTACTTCCGTAGTCCCAGGACCCACCACCGGCATATACTTCGGCAGGCACGCATGAGTAGATGACCCTCCTATTGCGGTCGAGTACTTCAAAGACGCATCTCCCGATATTCTTTCCCGTGTTAGCAGACAGGACGATGGGAATGGTACGCGGGAGGCTATCGAGCTCCCATTCGTGCTCATAGACGAGCGCTCGATCCGGGGAGTCGTTTCTGCGAAGGCCCATATCCGAAAACCATTTCGGCTTCGGCGCATCATTCTCCGGTGTGAAAAGGTCTTTCGTACTCAGCTCACGCACCCGCAAGCGTGCGATTCCTCCCACTGCTGAGTTGTCCCGGATAATGACGTCTCCGATGTAGCCACCCGTGGGTAGCTGTATTATGTTCCAGTGACGAAGATGATCGGGCTGGCCTTCCCTGTAGCCGGGATTGCTGATGGAAGTATAGTGATTCGCCTCGTACCCTTTGAAAGGAACGATCTCAGCATTGAACTCGGCTGCCGCGACTCCTGACAGAGTCAAGAGCACCGATAGCATAGCGACGGACGTCTTCACTGCGCTTCTCCGCATGTCTTGGTACTCGCAGTAATTCGATGTCCGAGTGAAATTCAGAGTCTCATCTCCAGCCGAGTGCATAGTTCGGAGTATACCGGAATGTCGGGAATTGTCTAACCGATTGTAACGTGTTCGAGTGCCACTGTGTGCAATTCGCTGTCTCTGGATGCAACTGGTTGCAGACCTAAGGAATTGGAGTGGTTGTAATTGTAACAACGGCCATAACTTACAAAAGTGCGTTTGGCGTTAGCAATCCTCTCAACCATGTCAGAGATCCTGCCGTAGGCCTTCGAGTGGTTGTTACAAGCGTTATGAGCAGGGCCGCAGTGGAATAGTGTCCGTAACACGGGGCCGGGGGCAACCGGAGGGCGA
>SPBP01000171.1 GCA_004525935.1 Lentisphaerales bacterium
GGCATCATGTTATGTCGCAATTGCATGCCTTTTGGGACCTTAGACGGCCGATTTTGGGCCAGAATTGGCCGTGTAAGCAGCCTGGGCCTCTTTCAGCATCCACGTTCCTTGTGATTCAGTTCCGACGTCCGCCTCGACAAACGCCCGCCTTTATCGAGATGCGCGTGGCATGTCCTGACAATAACACTACGTGATATCCGTTAGAACCACTATTTTGCCCCGAAATCGCCACTCTAAGAACCTGAAAATGGCCCCTCTTTCAATTTAACATCTTGCCATGCAATGTGTTGCCGTGGCTAATCCACGATCAACTCACACACGATCAACTCACAAATCCAGGTTCTCCAATCGGGTCTCTCCTTAACCACCTGGAAATCTCTGGAGAATAAAATCGCAAGCCCGAATCCTTCGCTGACCTATCGGGGGTAAGGGTTTTCTGGTACGTTTTGTTGAGCGCGACCATGCGGGTGTGGCTCCTACGACGGCGATGATTATAGTGAGAAGAGCGGCAGAATCAAAGACCATTTCATCCGGTCCGTGACGCACATTTGAACATCTGTCCTGCACGGTCTTATTCACCGTTCAAGGCCTGCCCCGCAGTCCTGCAAGCCTTATTTGCTATTTCGAGGGCTGCCCCCCTGGGCTGCAGACCCGGCTGGCGCCACTTTCTTGAATCTTGAGACCTGACGCCTATTGCTTTGAGGTGTTCGCGTGACTGGGCCGACCGACATTGCAGGTGTTCCGGTCGATCGGCCGAGCCAGTCTTGCCCCTCCGGGCACCTATCGGCATGTCACTTGGGACGAGGCTCATCGGTAGCCCGGCTTGCATAGCCATTTCGATTTGTAAACCACTGCTGCCATTTCATAACATCCTTTCCTAGATTTTGACCTGTTAAACGCTCCAGGGAAGAAACGGCTGCGGATCTCACATAGTCATGATCATCCTCAAGTGCTCGAACTAAATACTCAATACCTCGTGGGTCACCAAGACTTCCTAAGGCAAGCGCCGATGTCCACCGCACTTTCGCATCTGTATCAGATATGATCGCTTTGGCAAGAGCTTCGAAAGCGCGAACATCACGAAGATGACGCAGTGCTTCCGCCGCCGCGCGGCGGATCCTGCGTTCCTGCGCCGAAAGGTTCGTGATCGCCGTTTCAACAGCACGTTTATCACCGATTTGGCCTAATGTGAGCAGAGCTAACGCTGTACCTTCTGCGGTAACAATGGTCTGGTTTGTCACGGCGGTGAGTAACGGCTGCGCTGATGGCTTGCCGATGCCACAAAGTGCTCCCATCGCATAGTCTCCCACTGTGCTTACATTCAACCGATTGCACACTGCATTATCGTCGAGCAATACAATCAAGAATGGAATTGCAGGTTCAGCCTTTGGCCCAAGAGCGGTGAGAGCGGTCATTGCCCGCCCGCGTTCAATGGCACGGCCAGAACGAAGATTGACCAGCAGTTTCTTTACATCAGGAGGGGTGCTTGAAGCAATCTCAAGCTGCTCTATCCTATTTCGCGTTGAGCGAGGAGAACATGCCCCTATTGTCATCGCTAGAGGAACGCAGAGAACTACATAGATATACATCATGTGTGGCCGCCGGTAGTGCAAAATCGACTGGCAAATACTTGATGGTTTGATCGTCATATCACGGAGCAGAAGTAGGGGGATCTGGAATTGCAGGAGGAGTAATCTCAGTGCCCTGCGCGGATGGATTTCCAGGATTTGCGTACACAGAATACCCCAATACGGACAGGCCGTTGATTCCATAGGGAATCGGCCATGACCCACCAGATGTGGTGATCACCGTCTTTCCCCAATGGCAACAGTTATTATTCAACAAAGAGTATGATCCCAAGGGCGTGCCAGACGCGGTCTCCATGTAGGTCGTGTCGTTGTTATAGGTATCATCCACAACGAAAAGCTTGACCATATTGTTAGGCGCACTGGGAGTACTCTGGATTCCTGCGGTCGCGCTACCAGCCGCAGCAGCACCTGACGATCCTCCCGTCGTGCTGCCGGAAGATCCGCTGGCACTGGCACTGGAAGAACCGACGGCAGGACCACCGGTAGTGGTAGCCGTAGAACCTCCCGTAGTGGCAGAGGATCCACCTGATGCAAGTGAACCAGCAAAAATGCCTGTTCCAGTAGAAACGCCTACCAGATTTGTATTGGCTGGAAGTTCCATCGACGGAGTCGGACTGACTTCATACTTGGCAATCTGATAAGAGCATGACTCTTGGTCCCAATACTGAATGACAAGAGCGCAATGGTACGCGCCGATATATTGGGTTGCAGAGAAAAATGCTGGCGTCAGCGCGAGAAACACTTTTCGACCCGTAGGGTCAACCCAAATCATCGGAGAATTAAGGACAAAGGAATACAGATTCACCCCACCTCTTGCCCCGATCGTGTCCCTGCTCAACCACCTGGAAATCTCCGGAGAGTAATATCGCAGGCCCGAATCCTTCGCTGACCTATCGGGGGTAAGGGTTTCCCGGTACGTTTTGTTGAGCGCGACCATGCGGGTGTGGCTCCTTGACGGGGATTATTCTATCGCGGAGAAGGGCGGAAGCAAAGATCATTTCAGAAACAGTTCCAAACTGAACTGCAGTGAAGTGCGACATCCTTCCTGCATGGGCTTATTCGCCGTTCAAGGCCTGACGCCGTTCCAGCCACTCGAGATACGACCCTAATCACCATTGGGGTCTGCCGTGTGAGGCCGACACTGCAATCACTTCGGAACGAGACCCCATTATCCAGAACGAAACATGGTTCCTACGGTTGGCCCTTTTCTGCCGGAAGAGAAAAAGGGGCAGGTGCTGGCGGATGTTCAAAGAATCGTTTCCGTGTTTCCCGAATCTGTTCGATCTCAGACTTTGAAGGAAGCCCGTTGGGGTAGCGACATGAGTAAACCCCGTGATGACACGTCCGGAAGACCACGTTTTCGAACCCTTTGCTCCGGAGGAGATCTCGAACTTGGTACATACGCTCCTCCTGAAGGGGTTCTGATGGGTCCCCTGACTGCGCATAGGGCACGACAACCACGGCAAGATTGCTACCATGCGTCTCCGTTGTCGTTATCGCCTGCTCAATGAGCCGATCTGTATCTTCGTCTTGCATACTGCGGTAGCCATTGCCTTTCCCGCTGACTCGGACTTCTCGCCAGCCACGAAAGTCAAGCACGAGGTCGGCATTCGATAACTGTTCGTGCAAACGCCATTGTTCTAACCGACGAGCACGCTGACTCGACTCATAACTCGTCGTATTGAGTTCTGTTTCTGTATTGCGCAATGCATCATTTCGGTGAAATTGGCATCCTCCAAGGATCGACGCCAGAACAAGCAGTATGACAAAACGAGAAAAGAGCATGTTCAGCTCCCTTTATGGATTGTGAAACAAGGGGTTCGACCTATTCACTGGGTTCCCGTTCACGTCATAACCCTGAAGCCAACGCTCGCCACTGGCCCACGACGGCAATTGACTGATCGATGTGCCCCTGATGTTGTCATAGATGCGGTTCTGTCCGAATTGCTGGGTCATGCGCCAAGCCACTTGGAAAAGCGCGTGCCAGTCTTCCTGGAACCTGCAGATAAGGAACGAATCGAAGTTGCTCACTCGTCGGGGCATTTCGGCCGAGAGACCACTTCCCGGTTCATCAAGAAGTACCGTTTGATCTGGTGGGATGAGCATTGACGTGGCCCAAGGGTGCGACGAAGATGCCGGATCCAGGTACCGTCGGCCCGACATCTGGGGGACATTCTGGCCCGCTATTGGTTCGGACCGGGTGACCTCATTCTCATGCGCATCGTAGAAGCGTGTCAACACAAATTGAAGCCACTCACAGGACAGGCAGCTACCAAGGATTGAGTTCTGTGAACGGTTGAATTCGTGCCGCCGCCGATCTGATAGTGCGGTAATTCTGCCGGTTTGAAAATGTTCTTTTCTTCTTCGTGTATCTTCTTCGAGAAGCTTCCATAGAAGCATCTTCTTCCTTGATCTCCTCTGTCTTGATCCCCGGGTATTTTCTTCGCGGCAATGTGTGTATTGTTGGAAGATGCGCACATGAAAGCACAGTATCCCAGGGAACGTCGTCGTAAACGTAAATGCAAGTGCTGCCGTAAGTTATACATGCCGGATGCGCGGCATTTTCACGACCAGAACTACTGCGGCAAAGCAGATTGCCGCAGGGCGAGCAAGAAGGTCAGTCAGCACCGCTGGCTGATGTCTCCGAAAGGGGCCGAATACCGGGATCTGGAGGAGATTAAGCGTCGAGTAAGCGAATGGCGCAAAGAGCATCCGAAGTACTGGTGCCGTACGGGCAAAAGCCGCAGTGGTGCGTTACGAGAGACGAGGTCTTCGCAAGTCCTTGATGAGCAACTGGTTACAGCCAGCTTAAATCGAGGTGCGTTACAAGATATGAACCTTGTGCAACCTGCTCTGGTTGTGGGGCTTATAGCCAGCTTAACCGGAACTGCGTTACAAGAGACGATAGCAGAAACCTCCCGCCGCTACGTACTCTTGGGGCAAGACATTCTGGGGAAAGGCCCCGGAATAAGCCCGAAAGGAGGCCGTCGAAATGGCAACGAAACGCATTCTGTGTCGGGAGCGGGTACGGCGGGTGCCGCGCCAGTTCAGTTGGGTCGATCACCGCCTGGTGTGTGACGGACATATTAGTCGATGTAGTCATGAAGCGCTGGCGCTGTACCTGTTCCTGATTACCGTGTCAGACGCCGATGGCCTGAGCTACTACTCCGACGCCGCGGCGTGCCGATTCCTGAATATGGATCCGGACATGCTGGCGGCGGTCCGGGTTGAACTGCGTAAGGCCGGGCTGATCGCATACGCTCATCCACTCTACCGGGTGCTCTCGCTGGACAATCCCGGGACTGTTTTGCCGGTTCGTTCCGGCCGGTCTCCCCGCCGTGGTTTAGGCGAGGCGATTTCCATTGGCGAAATACTCCACCAAGCGGCAGGAGGTGAGCTGTGATCGACTATGCGACCTACTGCAAGATCGTAGAGCTGCATCAGCAACACGAGCTGAAGCCTTCGCAGATAGCGAGAATGCTCTCGCTCGATGCAAGGACAGTACTGCACTGGCTGGAAGAAGGAATCTACCGACAGAGACAGATGGAGCGGCAGGCGAGCAAGCTCGATCCGTACAAGACGCGGATCGTGCAGTGGCTCGAGACATACAACTATACCGGCGTGCAGATACTCCGGATGCTGCGCGAAGAAGGCTATGAGGGTGGGCCAACGATCCTGAAAGACTACATCGCTAAGATACGGCCCAGGAAAGCCAAAGCATACCTGACATTACACTTTGCTCCTGGGGAATGCGCGCAGGTCGACTGGGGCGAATACGGATCGGTCAACGTCGGCAATACCCGCCGCCGCCTGAGCTTCTTTGTGATGGTGCTGTGCTACAGCCGGATGCTGTACGTCGAGTTCACCGTCAGCGAGACCATGGAACACTTCCTGGGCTGCCACGCCAACGCCTTCGAGTTCTTCGGCGGCGTTCCCGAGCGGGTGATGGTGGACAACCTGCGTTCCGCGGTGTTGCGGCATGCCATGGGCCAGGCGCCGGTCTTTAACCCGCGCTACAAGGACTTCGCCGATCACTTCGGCTTCGA
>SPBP01000280.1 GCA_004525935.1 Lentisphaerales bacterium
CATTGCCCCTCCTCAACCACGACTTTCGGCCTTGGGTATTTCGTCATTCCTTGGGTATTTGGGTGTTTCGTCATTTGTCATTTATGGCGCTCATTCATCCCGTGCTGTTTGTCCCAAACGCGCTTAACTAAGCGCCATTCCAGGCTAGCCCATTTCATCGCACTTCAGTCTTGCCAGCTCCTGCGGCCTCAACCATGTCGTCCAATTCATCAGGCATAACGGTTCTCATATCGATCAACACAACGTCATCCTTCACCCGTGTGATGACGGGGACGGGTGCAAGGCGAAAGGCAGTTGCAAGCTGTTCGGCGGGTTCGGAAGCTGAGACAATAGACACGGCGAACGACGGCATGTCGGCCCATGGCAGGGAGCCCCCGCCCAGCCGAGCCCGGGCGCCTACCACCCGGATTTCCCAACCCGGTCTCACTTCTCTGAGCCGCGCTGCAAGGGTGTTTGCCTGTTCTTCGAGTTCGCCGGGCTGTCGTGAAATCATGCGGTAAACCGGGTGTCGTTCGGCAAGCAGATCCGGCGCTTTGAACAAGCGAAGAGTTGCCTCGAGCCCGGCAAGCGTCAGCTTGCAGACTCTCAGCACGCGATACATGGGATGAGACCTTATGCGATCCAGAAGTTCTTTCCTTCCCACGATCAGCCCGCCCTGCGGGCCGCCTATGAGTTTGTCGGCGCTGGAGAGAACCGCCGCCGCACCGGCTTTGATGCTTTCTCGAATCGTGACCTCGTGATCAAGTCCGAACTGCTCCAGGTCGACCAGTGCGCCGCAGCCAAGGTCATCAACAGCCGGTATTCCATGGCGTGCTCCAATGCTTGCTATTTCTCCTATGCCCACCTCCTTGGTGAAACCGACTATGTTGTAATTACTTTTGTGAACTTTCAGGAGCAGCGCCGTATTGGGGCCAATTGCCTGCTCGTAGTCCCGGGCGTGGGTCTTGTTGGTGGTACCCACTTCCTTCATGATCGCGCCGCTTTCGCTCATGATGTCCGGCAATCGGAATGAACCGCCTATTTCTACCTGTTCGCCGCGCGAAACAATCACTTCCCTTCCCTCGGAAAGCGCCTTGAGAAGTAGAAGTGTCGCACCTGCGTTATTATTGACCACCAGTGCTTCTTCCGCACCGGTAAGATCGCGGACCAGGTCGGATATGCATTGTTCGCGATGCATACGACTTCCGTTCGCGAGGTCCATCTGCACGTTGCAGTAGCCGGCCCGGCTCCCCAGCGCGTCACGCGCGGTCGGCGGCATCACGGCGCGGCCAAGTCCCGTATGCAGAATAATGCCGGTTCCGTTGATGACCTGCCTCAGGCTCGGAAGGCAATCTGCTTCGAGCATAGTGGCGGCGGTGGCGGCAAGTGTTCCGGGGTCGTACTCCGGATCCGTTGGCCGTTCGCCCCTGCGAACGCGTGCCCGCAATCCTTCGATGGCTTCGCGAAGTGCGCGGATTGTTTCCGGCCTGCCATGATGTCTAACCAGCCCGACAGTTTCCTGCGTCTGCAGGAGTTGATCAACCGAAGGCAATGCTCTCAATGCCGCCTGCTCCGAATCGCCCTTCTTTTTCATGGTAGTCAGCCCTCTTGCTGGTTCCTGCTCTAGCAGCTTGGAGGACGAAGTCCGACAAGATGCTAGATAGTTTTGCTGCGCAAAACGAGAAGTAGTTCTTATGGGAAGCCGCATAGGGTCAATAGAACTGAAGTGAGCGCGTCCTGTGCGAACAATCCTGGAAAGACTCCTCCCTTCTACTACTTTGAACACAAAGTGCACAATATCGTGACCCCGGTACCCATTCGCGCGGATCCCGCGGAAGCAACATCCGCCTCCGCCCTTTGGGCTACGGCGCGACAGGTCGGGGTCCGTCTGTCCACATTCACAAGTCGTGTGCTTGTGCACACACTTTACCATCCTCCCATAAAACACTCACCTTGTTTTGCGAAGCAGAACATACCAGGAGTGTGGAGGACTCAGGTCGCCCGGCGGGCGACCTGAGTCCTCCACACTCCTGGCCCGTATTCTGTTGTCGCCTCATGCGTTCAGATGGTAAAGTCTTCTGATACCCGTGGGAGTGAATAGGTGCCTGGTGGGCCTCCTGGACTTCAAATCCAGTGCGGGACCTTAATCGGTCCTGGTTGGGTTCGATTCCCACTCACTCCCGCCAACATCAATCGATATTCCGTTCCCTTCCACTCCCGGCCCGAACGGTTTCGAACAGCGCCTGCACACGCATGGCGATCTGCGCGGAATCGGACGGGGAATAATCGGTCTCTATCCGCAGATATGCAAGTCCGAGTTCATTAGTTACCAGTTCACGCACCTGGAACGATTCCACGTCATACGTGATGCAGGCCTGCCAGATCAGATCGATCACGCAGTCCGGTCTATAGTCATGCACGAGTGCCCTCAGGGAATCCATCCTGCGCGTGTTCGGGGTCAGGACCGAGCACGGAAGATGGAAATACTTCGAGGCTAGCGCCCGTATTGGGTCGGACGCCTCTTCGTCCACATCTTCGAGCAACGGCTTGATGCCAGTGCAATTTTCCTGACTGACGATCAGCCCGCCGGAATTCTCGACGATGTCCACAACCTTCTCTGCACCGTGCGGAACTGGAACACCCGTCAGCAGCACGCGTACACGCGATTCCGCCGGTGGATCCAGTGTTCTGCCGGGTAGCATCGAGAGCGCCTTCTCATACTGCACGAAATCCTCCGGCATGCAGGCGATTATGCTTTTCATGTCCAGCAGTTCCCGCCCCGTCATTGGGGGGCAGTCTGATTTCATGAGGGCCGCGAGGTCGCGTCGCAGCGCACGCTCCCGGTTCATCGTCCGTATTGCGTGCCTGATCGAGTTGTCGTCGATCTGGGCGCCGAACAATGTTTCAAGGCGCTGTTTCAGTTTCCGGAGTTCGGCAACCCAGTGCTCCATGGCGTCCGGATCGTCCGCCTTCTGCGGCAATTCGAGCACATGAACAGGCTTATCCCGGCCAAGCATCTCATACATCTTCTTCTTGCCGTCACACGTTGTTTCGACCACCAGCAAATCGGCCATTTCTAGGAACGGGTTCTGTTTCGTAACACTGAAACCGAAGGTCGACTTGATCAATGGACACAGGTTTGAAGGGAGGTACTTCTCCGCGGGTGCAATCGTCTCGAAAACTCCGCCGCAGAGACAGGCCGGCATTCCACCGGCCGCAATGATCAGTTCGCGTGGCGTGAACTCACACGTTATGCCTACAACTCTCTTGCCCGCCTGTCTGCCTGCTTCCGCGTATTTGAGGCAGTTCTCAACCATATTTCCGAACCAGGTTAATGGGCCGTATATGCCCGACGAGGAAGGAGCATTCGACTTGCACCCATTACTCATGGCCGAAACCCCCATTCCGGTATTCAGCACGGGAGATGCCACTGGATAGATGGCCGTCGAGTTGGCCGACATACCCCGAAGAGCTCGTGTGGATAAGAAGGTGGGGGCTGAGTGCAGTGCTACCGGGGTACAGTGATAGCCGGACGCCCTTCGACTGCTCTGCCGAAGGGTCTGGTATCCGTCGTAACAACCGCTCTGCGCGCAGCATGATCGTCTCCAGACAATTCGAAAGTCGCGTGGATATTCAACGAATATCCGCGGAATACTGCTCAACCATACTCCATATTCCCGGGACCGACGCCTGAACCGGCGAGATCACGTATCGCCAGGTTCTCAGGCAGTGGGTTCCGGCCGGGTATGAACTCAAAGCCCGAAGCAAGAAATGGCAAAAGAGATATCATATGTGCCGGCATGAATGTTACTTTCTGGACCGCAAATCCGCGGCTCCGTACAAAAGCATACTACAGGCGGCTGCCCAGTCAAGTTTCGCATCAATTCA
>SPBP01000490.1 GCA_004525935.1 Lentisphaerales bacterium
ACCACCGCCACCACCGCCGCTGCGGGGCTTGGGCTGGGATTCGTTGACGCGCAAGTTGCGACCCATGAAATCCTGCTCATTCAGGGCCTTAATTGCGGCGAGCGCCTCGTTCTTGTCCAGCATCTCGACGAAGCCGAACCCCTTGGACTCACCTGAATACTTGTCCACAACGACACGGGCTGAGCTGACAGCGCCGTATTGAGCGAACAATTCCTGCAGTTTCTGATCATCCGCCTGGTAAGGCAGATTGCCGACATAGATATCCATTATGATATCTCCTTAGTGCGTGTCATTCGTTTCTGCTTCCGATTGCAGCACGATGACACTCAGTGCGGATCGGCATCGGCCAAACAATATGACCGTCGGGGGGCACTATGGTGCCGGTACGAAGAGAACGCAACCACCATTTTAAACTTTTCTTTGGCGTCAAACTGCTAATTACCTAGGAAAACAGCAATTCCGAGTGGGCGCCTGACTACCGGCCCCTGTTGTCAACCCTTCTGGGGCGCTGTCCCAACTCGCGAGATAGTGCGCCGGCCTTGTCGGGGTGATCAACTCGCAGGGCGGCAATATCAACCCCTGCTTGCCGTTCCAAAGGCAGGATACCCTCGATCCCCGCCTCTTCGAACCAGTATGCCGGAGTGCAGATGGCACATACCTGGTCAATTAGAAGCAATATCCAGTCGGCCAGATCCGAATTGATGCTATGCATCAGTTCGGGCTGGTCATAGAACGTATACAGATGTCGCTCAATCCCCAACAAAGTCCTGGGGAACCAGAAGAATCCTTCAGCCGTGAACCAGAGCACAACATTCCCTTCCTCCTGTTCCCTCGCCCACTGCTCGCATTGTTCGGTGTCAACAGGCGTTGGTGGGTAAAGATGAGGAAGTATCCGGTCATAGTCCGCATCAGACTCGACTATGCCCAAACCGTGGCCCTGCGGCTGAGGGCAGTCCCGTGTCCGTACACCAAACCAGTCCTGCTTATAGAGATCGAGCCCGAAATGACTGCAGATTGCGTAGCGGTCAACTAGTGGCGCTCAGCCCTTCACCATGCCATCGGTCAATTGTCTGGTCCCACCAACCTGCCCATTCGAGGAGAGGCAGTCGGTCGAACGGCTGGAAGTTCATGATCGCATGAAATCGTTCTCGCGCATTCATATGGGCTCCGGTACTTTCGCTCATCCCTTCTTCAGCAGAGCTTGCGTCTCCCGGTCAAGCACATCCACTCGTTGCCCGGTCTTCATTGCCTCGACTGCGGCAAAGACCATGGCGACACTGCGAATGTTATCACTCACCACAGTGCGAGGCTGCTTGCCATCCGTGACACAATCGATGAACTCATCGAGCACAAAGCTTTGGGCCATCAGCGGCGGCTCGGTGTGTGGCACGATCTCTGTATTCTGAACCTCGTACAGTATTGGAACATCATAAACTCGGACCTCGCCGTTCCGATACGTCACAGTGCCCTTTTCGCATTCGATCTGCCAGTTTCCATTCCAGTCGCAGAACGCGCCCTTCGTACACCAGCTCGCGTTATAGAGGATCCTCGCGCCATTATTCATCTCAAACAGCGCCGTGCTGGAGCAGTCACCCTTGTAGTTCGACCACGGCGGATTCCAGGCGGCGCCGGATACCTTCACAGCATCCAGTCCGGTCACGAACCTGATCAGGTCAAAGTGATGAATCGACATGTCGATGATTACCGGAAACTCCATCTCATGACGGAATCCGCCATGGAAATCCACACCCATGAAGAAGTCCAGCTTCACCTGCCCGACAGCGCCAAGTCGTCCTGACCTTACCACGTCAGCCAACGTCCACATTGCTGGCGCATAGCGATAGTTCTGCGACACAACATATGTCCGACCCGTTTCAGAGGCCGCCGCCAACATCTCCCTGCAGGAGGCCATATTGTCCGCCATCGGCTTCTCACTGATGACATCCAGCCCGGCTTTCATCGCGGCAATCACATCGTGCTTATGAAACGCCGGCGGCGTGGATGACACTACCGCATCCGCTTCCACGTTCTTCAGCGCATCCTCCAGAGA
>SPBP01000159.1 GCA_004525935.1 Lentisphaerales bacterium
GCAGGAAGCGGAACGAGTGCCGTCGCTTGAAGAAAGACTTCATGAGTTGTCCCGGGAGAATACCACGCTGTGCGCCAGGATCGCGGAACTTGATCAGCTCCAGGAATCCGAAAAGGAAAAGACCGGCTGGCTCAAAAGCGCCGAAGAACATCTAAGGGAGGCATTCGAAGCGCTTGCCTCCAAGGCGCTGCATACTAACTCCGAAGAGTTTGCCAGTCGCACAAAAGAACAGTTCGTTGTTCCACTCGAAAAGAGCCTGAAGGATCTTGACGGTCATGTCCGGGAACTTGAACGCAAACGCGAGGGCGCATATCGCGCACTCGACGAACATGTTCTCAGCTTGAAAGGGGCATACGAACAGCTCAGAAACACCACCTCGAACCTCGCCACCGCACTCACTACCAGTTCCGGCACACGCGGCCAATGGGGCGAGGTCCAGCTTCGCCGCATAGTCGAATTGGCCGGCATGGTTCCGCACGTCGATTTCGAGGAACAGGAACGTGCCGATTCCGGACAGCCGGACATGCTCGTGCATTTGCCGAACGACGTAATTCTCCCTGTTGACGCCAAGACAACGCTGAAGACATACCTTGCCGTGATGGATGCGGAAGATGACAGTACCAGGAAGGCGAAACTCGTGGCACACGCGAATGCGGTCAAGCTCAGGGTGCGCGAGCTGTCGAGCCGTGAATACTGGAAGACTTTCGAGCATGCCCCGGATTTTGTCGTGATGTTCGTGCCGAACGACGCATTCCTGAGTGCGGCTTTCGAGGGAGAGCGGGACCTTTTCGAGTATTCGTTCAACCTGCGCGTGTTGATAACAACCCCCGTTACGCTCCTCGCCCTGCTTCGCACCGTTGCCTACGCGTGGCAACAGCAGCGAATGTCGGACAGCGCAAGGGAAATAGCCGAGCAGGCACGTGAGCTGTCCTCGCGAATCGGCACATTCATCGAACACATGAGAAAAACAGGTAAGGGTCTTGATACTGCGGTGAGATCATACAATGATGCAGTCGGTTCACTTGAATCAAGGGTGCTGCCTTCGGTAAGGCGGTTCAAGGAACTCGGCGTGACCGTCGAGGACCCGCAAACTGTTGAACCGGTCGACCTTCAGGCCAGGTTGCCGGTCGGAAACGAATAACTGATATGGTCGTAAGACGATTTCTGCAGAGACTCAAAGGTGGTGCACGGTCAAAAGCCGATGCACCGATCCCGGATGCTGCACCGAACATTCCACCTGCTGCCGGGAAGAAACCGAACGTTACGCCTGCCGCGGAGAAGAAGCCGAAGAGAAGCCAGCCGACGGAGAATCGACAGCAGCGTGAGCCATGGACACGGGACCAGTTCCAGGTACCATCGGAAAAAGGAAAGACCCGTTTCGTTGATCTGGATATCCCGGACTCCATACTTCATGCCACTGCAGACCTGAACTTCCAGTACTGCACTCCTGTCCAGGCGCACACGCTGCCCGTTGCGCTCCTCGGGAAAGACATCGCCGGCCAGGCCCAGACCGGCACCGGCAAGACGGCCGCGTTTCTCATCACGGCTTTTGCCAGGTTCCTGAAGGACGAGCCCGCCGGAGACAGGAAGCCCGGCACACCGCGTGCACTGGTGCTCGCGCCCACCCGGGAACTCGTGGCGCAGATACTGAAAGACGGTAACGCGCTCACCAGACATTGCGGATTGCACTGCGAGGCGGTATTCGGCGGAATGGATTTCGAGAAACAGCTTCGAGCTCTTCAGGCGAAACCCGTCGACCTGCTGGTCGCCACGCCCGGCCGCCTGCTTGACTTCCAGAGGCGTGGCCGCCTCAATCTGCGGCACGCCGAGATACTGGTGCTGGACGAGGCAGATCGCATGCTCGACATGGGCTTCATCCCCGACGTCCGTAGCATCATACGCTCATTGCCTCCCAGAGAAAAGCGGCAGACGATGCTGTTCAGCGCCACGTTGTCATCCGACGTAATGAGACTCGCTGCACAGTGGATGGTCGATCCGGTCCGAATCGACATCGAACCGGACAATGTCACGGTCAGCACCGTTGACCAGATTGCTGTTGCCGTGACATCCCGCGATCGGGGATCGCTCCTGGTCAAGCTGCTCAGTCGGCCGGACGCCCAGCGCGTCCTGGTTTTTGTAAACCGCCGGGATATGGCCGATCGTGTCACAAAGAACCTGCAGCGCGCGCGGGTTCAGTGTGGCCTGATTTCAGGCGCCATGCCCCAGAACAGACGAATGAAGATGCTGGAAGATTTCCGCGCGAGCAGAATCAATGTCCTGATTGCCACCGACGTCGCGGCTCGCGGAATTCACATCGATGATGTCAGTCACGTGGTCAATTATGACGTCCCCTACGAGCCGGAATCATACGTGCACAGGATCGGACGTACCGCCAGGGTCGGGAAGACCGGGAAAGCCATAATGTTCGCGTGCGAACGGGAAGCATTCTCCATCCCGGCAATAGAAGAACTGACCGGCAAGCCGCTGCGATGGGTCACCCCTGAGGAACTTCTCGCCTAGGAGCGTGGAGGACTCAGCTCGCCCGACGGGGCGACCTGAGTCCTCCACGCTCCTAGTTGAACAGGAAATGGCAGATGTCGCCATCCTCCATGACGTAATCCTTCCCGCGTGTGTTCATTCTTCCCGCATCACGGGCCGCCTTTTCGCTGCCAAGTTCGACGAGATCGTCGAACTTGACGACCTCTACCCTGATGAAGCCCCTTTCAATATCCGTATGTACCTTGCCCGCCGCGGTCGGCGCGAGGGATCCCTTCCGAATCGCCCACGCCCGCACTTCGTCGCTTCCAATCGTGTAGAACGACATCAGACCGAGCGCTTCATACGCCGCGTGGTTCAGACGTTCTGGACCAGGCAGATCGAGACCAATCGATGTAAGGTATTCCGTTCGTTCCCGCATATCCTCTATCTTCATGATCTCGCTTTCGATAAGGCACGATACGATGAACACGTTCGACGTGTCCGCAGTCTCTTCACCTGCCCTGGACCCCAGCGCATCCTCGTCAACGTTATGTGCCCAGAGCGCCGGCTTGAGTGTGAGAAACCCCAGGCTCCTGATGGACGCAAGCTCGTGAGCATCGAGTGGCAGGTCGGCCAGCGGCTTTTCTTCCTCAAGTGCAGCGTGACATTTCTGCAACGTCTTCTCCGCAAGGACCTGGCCCGGTGTCTGCCCTGCCCTCTTCTCCTTTGAGATCCGGTCGAGGCGTTTTTCGATGGTTTCAAGATCGGTCAAAAGGAGTTCAGCACGAAGATTAGCGTGATCCCGTCGTGCATCAACGGAACCTGCCGGGTGATACACCTGGCCAGAGGCAAACGAGCGGATGAGAATGCAGAGCAGGTCACAACTGCGCGCAGGTTCCAGCCAATCCCGCTTGTCGCTGCCCACAACTATATCGGGACAAAGCACAATATGGTTCTCCGCATAAGTGGTCTTCTTCGGATTGAACATCTTCGATAATGCATCCACCCGCGCATCCCGGACCGGTGCCACGCCTTCGAATGGCTCGGATGGACTGCGACCCGGCGGAATGTCGCGGTTCGTGAGCAGCGAAAAAAGAGTACGCTTGCCTGACTGTCCGTAGCCCAGTAATCCAACTTTCATATCCTGTATGCTCCCCACGCGGTTGAATGAAACAGCTTCAACATAAGACCATAGCAACACCAACGCAAATCAAACTATTGTCGGCACTGTGCGGCCTGAAGCCATTTTGTTCCGATACTTCATGTGTCTCCTTGATTAGGCGAATGGATTCATGTATTGGAACGGTACGGACTTATGAGACTAACCCGCACATCACGTCAGCTCTCCTTAACTCAAGCAATATGCGCCTCTAAGCCAATGGCTGGGAAAAGCCATTGGCGGAGGCCGAGCGCTGCATCCGGACTAATTGCTGTAATGTTCGCCCTCCTGCTGTGCCGTCTGCCAGGTTCCGTCCGCGCGCAGCAGCGCGAACCGGAGAACGCATCCCCGCCCGGCTTTGACCTGGGCAGTCTGTTTGACAGGTCGGGCTCGATCTGGCAGTACTCACCCGACAAACTGCGCGAGGTCGTCCCTGCCGCGCATTTTACCCTGATGGCCGGCGCGCAGGATGAGATCTCGGCGGTCTCAACGGACCCGCACCTGGCGTTCGCTTCCATCCCCATCATGGAAACAACTGCCAGGTTCATATCGGGAGAACTGCAGGAGATGATTCTCTACGTGTATAACCAGGGCGATGCGGGAAATATGAATCGCAAGGTCTTCGACAATATCGTGGCTGACTCGCAAAAGCGTCTTTCTGACAACTTGAAGACAAAGCCTTCCCCGGTCATCACGGGGAACAGGCCTACCGGCGCGGTCTTAGAAAGTTGCTCGTGGGCTGCGCCGCCATACAGGGTGGACCTGGAATGGGGCTATACCAGAAGCAGGATTGTCAGCGGCACGAGGTTCCCTGCACGAACGGAGTATATCCGGATCCGTGCCACACCATTCGACGCGGCCAATGATCCTCGCCGGATCCTGAGCGGCAGCGCTCTGAAATCCGACCGTGCTGACCTTTCGGCCCGGCAACTGACAGGGCACGTGGCCAGGCACAAAAACGGTGACGTATTGATAAACGGCATTCCGATGGTCGACCAGGGCGAAAAAGGTTACTGTGTGGTTGCAACCGCCGAACGGATCTTTCGCTACTACGCTGTTGATATCGATCAACATGAGCTCGCGCAGCTCGCCAGGACATCGGCCGCGGGTGGCACGAATCCGCAGATCATGCTCGATGTTCTCAGGAAGACGGCCTCGACTCTCGGAATCCAGGTTCGTGAACACTACCGCCTCCAAGAACGGGAACTCGAAAGACTCATTGATCGCTATGACAGGGCTGCGCGCCGAGCAAGGATCAGGGGAATAGATCCGGAGGCGATCAACTCGCTCTCGGATCTATATGACCAGATGAACCTTCCAATTCTAAAGCAGGTCCGGCTCACTCCGCGCAGTGCGTTCACGCGGTTCATCGGGGACGTCAGGGAAAAGATTCAGGCCGGGATTCCGCTGGCCTGGTCGGTAATGCTCGGGAAGGTGGCAGAATCCGAAAGAGTGCTACAGACCGGTCCTCATATGCGGCTGATCATCGGGTATAATGATCATGATTCCGAAGTGATCTACAGCGATTCCTGGGGAGACAGGCATGCGTTGAAACGCATGGATCCTGGCAATGCATGGACAATAACCCTGGGCCTGTTCACGCTGGAACCTCGCTGACAGGCGCATGGGCCCTGAAGCGACTGATGAGCATGGTGGAGCTGTTCGAATGGAAGAAAAGAATCATCCAATATAGGCGGACAAGCGCGAGAGATGGAGCCCTGTTTCAAATGCCGCGATTATCGAAGAAGTTCTATCTGGGATCCGATGTCATACGAATCAGTCGGCAACTGCTTGGCAAGCGGCTGATGACAAAGGTCGATGGATATCGCACCGGCGGCATCATTGTCGAAACCGAAGCATACGCCGGAGTAACTGATCGTGCGTCCCATGCGTACGGCCACAGACGCACAGAAAGGAACGAAATGATGTTCCATGAAGGTGGCGTGGCCTATGTCTACTTCTGCTACGGCATGCACTGGCTTCTCAACTTCGTAACCAATCGCGCAGATGTGCCCGACGCGGTGTTGATTCGCGGGATCCTGCCGACCGTCGGCATTGAGACCATGTTGCGCAGACGAGGCAGGGAGAAGGTTGACCGAAGACTCGCCGGGGGCCGGGAATGCTGAGCCAGGCGCTCGGGATCGACCGTTCCTTCAATGGCGAGAGCCTGCGGTCCGATAGGCTCTGGATTGAAGACACGGGCCGGAGGATTGACTCGCGGCGGATTGTCGCCTCGCCACGCATCGGGGTTGACTACGCCGGCCCGGACGCCCTGCGCCCC
>SPBP01000338.1 GCA_004525935.1 Lentisphaerales bacterium
GTGGATCCCGGGGTCAAGTTTGATGCGGAGATTGCTCAACTGGAGAAGGAGCTCAAAACTGTGAAAGCGCGGGTATACTCCGATCTGACTCCATGGCAACGCGTACAAATCGCGCGTCACAAAGACAGGCCTCTGTTTCGGGACTATGTATCTCTTATGTTGAGCGATTTTGTTGAACTGCATGGAGACAGGTGTTTCGGTGACGACCGCGCGCTGGTTGGCGGCTTGGCAACCATCGAGGACAAGAAAGTAATGCTGCTCGGCTTCGACAAGGGCAGAACCGTCGAGGAGAAGGTTAAGAACAACTTCGGCATGTCCCATCCCGAGGGATATCGGAAGGCCCTGCGGCTGATGAGACTCGCCGTCAAGTACCGGATCCCTATCGTCTGCCTCATAGACACCCCCGCTGCATATCCCGGCACAGCAGCGGAGGAACGCGGCCAGGCTGAGGCCATCGCTCGAAACATCACTGAAATGAGCGCAATCGAAGTACCCATTGTCGCCGCGGTTACCGGGGAAGGCGGCAGCGGAGGCGCGCTCGGAATCGCCGTTGCCGACTATGTCATCATGCTCTCGAATTCGGTCTATTCAGTAATCCCACCCGAAGGTTGTGCCGCCATCCTGATGCGCGACGCCGCCAAGGCACCCGAAGCAGCAGCCGCCTTGAAATTGACGGCCAAGTCACTCCTTGAACTCGGGGTTATCGACGAAATAGTCGAAGAGCCCATCGGGGGCGCACATCGAGACTATGCCGCCACAATCGAGATCCTTAAGAAGTCGCTTTTGAAAGCGATTACCTCGTTGGAACGCAGTTCGCCGCGGAGCCTGCTGACAAAGCGCTACGAGAAATACTCTAGAATCGGAAGACCACAGACATAGGAACAGCAATATGGTTCCTCATGGATTTCCGGGGGGGGGTTGAAGTGTTTTTTGACCACGCATGACACGGATGGGCACGGATAGACGCGTGAATTGGGCCGACTTTGCGCACTCACGGGACGCTGAAGGGACTGAGTATCTAAACTGCTGGCCCGGATTTGCGAGCGCCGTCATCAATTATCCGTGTAAATCAGTGTAATCCATGGTTCTATTCTCTTTTCCGGATCCATAGTTTGTGGTGACGAGCCATAAGTATATCGACAACTGACGGCGCCTGAGTGCGCCTCTTCGGAGACAAGACCATGGGCAAGACAGGAACGAAGAAAGCGGAGCCAAAGAGCACTCGTCCGGCAGGACCTACACAACGGATCCCCCTTCGGATAACCGATACCACTCTCCGCGACGCTCATCAATCGCTGTGGGCAACCAGGATGCGCGGAAAGGATATCCTCGAGATAATCGATACAATCGATTCGGTCGGGTATTACTCACTTGAAGTATGGGGTGGAGCCACGTTCGACGTGTGCCTCAGATTCCTGCGCGAAAACCCTTGGGACCGGCTTAGAAAGATCAAGGAGCGTGCGAAGAAAACACCGCTCCAGATGCTCCTGCGCGGACAGAACATACTCGGCTATAGGAACTACCCGGACGACCTGCTCGAACATTTCGTGGCCCTCGCATGCGAGAACGGAGTCGATATCTTCCGCATATTCGATGCGTTGAATGACACGCGGAACCTTGAGCACGCGATTGAATGCGTCAAAAAATACGGTGGTCATGCACAGGGCACGCTGTCCTATACAATCAGTCCCGTGCACACTGTCGAAGAATACGTCCGCTGCGCCAGAGAACAGGTTCAGATCGGCATTGATTCCCTCTGCATCAAGGACATGGCCGGAATCTTGTCCCCAATATCTGCCGAAAAACTTGTCTCTGCACTCGTCAAGGAAATCAAAGTTCCCATCCAGCTGCACTGTCACGCGACCAGTGGAATGGCCATTGCCAGCTACGTCGAAGGGGTGAGGGCCGGGGCCGGGGCGATAGACTGCGCGATTTCACCGATGGCCGGCTACCAGTCACAGCCACCGGTGGAGACCATGCTGGCGATCTTCGACGAGATGCCCTATCACGCCACGCTCAACATGGATGCGCTTAATGAGATTTGCCGGTTCTTCCTCAAGCTGAAGAAGGAGCGGGGGGCCACAATGCACCAGCCGGAAAACGTTATCGATCCGGATATTCTGCGCCATCACATTCCCGGGGGAATGATCTCGAACCTGCGCTCACAGCTCGAAGGCCAGGGCGCTCTTGACAAGATCGATCAGGTCTTTGAAGAACTGCCGCGGGTGCGAAAAGATCTCGGGTACCCGCCGCTTGTTACACCGACCAGCCAGATTATCGGCATTCAGGCCGTGATGAACGTGCTGGCGGGTAAGCGCTACGAGATGGTACCGCAGGAGATCAAGGACTACGTCAAAGGATTGTACGGCAGGCCACCGGCCAGGATAGATCCACAGGTGAAGCGGAAGATCCTCGGAAACGAAAAGTGCGTGACCGGCCGACCGGCCGACCTGCTGAAGCCAATGCTTCCGACGGCTGCAAGTGAAGTTGATCCAAAGCTTATTCAAAGCGAAGAAGACATCATTTCATATTGCTTGTTCCCAGAGCCTGCTCTCGAGTACTTCAGGTGGCGCGCAATGCCTGTCGAAGATCGACCGACGCCGCCCGCGGAGCTGGAATTAAAGAAGGCTGCCGGACAACCGACTCAGGTCCACAACGATGTTCCTGTCCCGATAGCCAAGCCGTTCCTGCCACATGAAGAATATCAATCGCTTCATGGTCTACTGGAAAAAGTTGACAGCCTGGGCTTCAGTGAACTGACTATTCGCCGGAACGATCTGGCATTCAGTCTGAAGGGAAAGACCATAAGCTACGCGGATGCTGAGGAGGGCCAGGCTGAGGAACCTGCTTTCTCCTCACCCGAAACCGCAACTTCGGCAACACCGGTTGAGCCGCCGGCAGAGAAGAAGCAAGAGGAGGCCGGCCCGTCGATCAACTCGCCTTTGAGCGGCACGTTCTACGCGACGCCCGCGGGCGGCAAGCCTCCGTTCGTTGCAGTCGGCGACACGGTTGAGGCCGGAACCACGGTGTGCACTGTTGAGGCCATGAAGCTCTTCAATGAGGTCAAGGCCTCGGGCAAGTGCAAGATTGTCGAAATCCTTCTTAAGCATGGCAGCCCTGTGCAGAAGGATCAGCCGATCATAAAGATCGAACTGCTCGATTAGACGCGCCATGTGTGTGTGAGTGAGAAAGGCGCTTCCGGGTTTGTGGGGGGATTTTCTA
>SPBP01000240.1 GCA_004525935.1 Lentisphaerales bacterium
CGAGGACGAGGACGAGGACGAGCGGAGCCATCCGCCCTCTCCGTGGCCTTCTATCTCTGCATATTGAGCAATCTCGTCACTAGAGTAAAGGGGATACCCAGTTGTCGAGGATACCCGGCTATTCCTGCTTCGCGTTCCTTGGCCACGCACAATTCGCTACGCCCCTCCGGCTACAGTATTCTTTCAACCGGTCTAGTGGAGATTTGGGGCAGGGCAGGAGGGGTTGACTATGAGGTAGTGGAAAGTCAGTGAGGCGATTCGGCCAAATGATTCAGAAGGATGGGCGCTGCGCCAGATGGCTTGACAATGCCGGATGCCGGGACGTGCCCCCGCTGGACTCTTCTTGCCGAACGCCGCAGACGAGAGTCCGGCGCGGTTAGCGACAGTACTCTCGGTCTGTCGTGGCATCTTGTTCAGTTTCTTCGTCGATAAGGGACGATGACGTTATCCAGCATCGGGAAGTGCTTCTTGTTCAATGTCACCAAGGGCAATTGGCGGACTTGCGAAGTGGCAGCGATGATTCCGTCGATTAGATCCACTCCGTGACTCGGGCCGTACCTGGCTCTGAAATCACCTCCTGTCTCACAAATCACCGCATCGACCGGCAATACATCGAAAGACAATACAAAGGTTCGTATGCCTTCTTTCTCCTCATCATTGCGTGCGCCAGCACGCAGCTTCGCCAGAGAGAGTGCCGAAATGCTCAAGGTGTCGGAGGAGTTCTCGAGATATGAGGCTGCCGCGGGAAGTCCACGGAGATAGTCAATCAGGATGTTTGTGTCCAGCAACACGCCACTCATGACTACACTCGCCTGCTTAGTTCATCTCGAACCGCCTGAAATTCCGAGAGCTTTCGGTCCTTCCATATCCCTCGGGAACGTTGCATTCGATCAAGTCGCGGGCGAGAAGCGGCATGCGCCAAAAGTTCATCGATCGCAGCTCTGATGAGTTCGCTCCGCTTTCGGCCTGTTCGCCGGGCCAGAGAGCGCAATTGGGTATGTTCTTGTTCTGTCAGATATATCTGTGTTCGTACCATTGCAGATCTTCTGTATGGTGTATGATTACAATGTATAATATCGAATAGGCTGTGTCAAGCGCTGGATGCCAACCGGTTGGAGTAACCGGCGCGTCAGGATAACCGCGTACGGTTCAACCCGGTATTTGGTCCGAGCTATTGCGGGGGCTCGATGTGTTTCTGCAGGTCTTCGGGAAGTTGTGACCAAAGCTGAGGGTGTGACTCCACAAGGCGAGCGATATCTGCAAGATCTTTGATCCGTTTGCTCTGTCTGCGTTTCGGCTCTGACCATGCTTTGATCTTGCCGCTAAGTGTATCGTCCAGTGAAGCCACTCGCATCAGTATGCCGTGGACATCTGCGGGGACGGAACGGGACGGGAAGTCCCTGTAGAATTTCTCTGTACTGAGTTGGACGCTGACGGCCGACTGCCCCTTCAAGTTGACTGACCACTCGAAACGTTCAGACAGAAACCCCTCTCCTTCGAGTAAGGACACGGCTTGATCAACGGAATCTGCGGCTACAACGAGATCCACGTCTTGCGTCACCATTGGCTGTTCAGCCCAGTGGTTAACCGCAACGCCACCAATGGTGCACCAGGCGACATCGGCCTTCTCAAGGACGCCTACCAGGCGCATAACGTCATTCGTTCCACCAGACGTTTGCCAGTCATAGAATTGCTTTGCATTCATATCAAAACACTACCAGACGGAGTCCGATATAGCCATTTCTTTTGAGCGAACGTCCGGCGTATCACTGCTTCATACTCTTTTTGGCGGCCTTGATGAACCGCCCGAATGCCTTGTCCTTCCTCTGCTTCTGGAAGTAAGAGAGATCATGGAATTCGCTCTCCTTCTTGAGTTTGAGGTAATTCCCATACCGTTCCTGGCTCAAGGTTCCGCCGGCCACAGCCTGCAAGATTGAGCATCCGGGCTCGCTACCGTGGGTGCAGTTGGAGAACCGGCAGCTAAGCGCAAGCTCGCTCATGTCCGCGAAGGTATCCTGCATCACCTCAGCCGTTCCGATGAGGCCCAGTTCGCGCATTCCCGGGGTGTCGATCATCATGGCTCCTCCTTCAAGGACCAGCAGATGCCGACGTGTGGTTGTATGCACTCCTTCCCCGGTCTCGCTGACCGCCTTGGTTTCAAACGCATCTCTTCCGATCAGCCGGTTGATGAGCGTGGTCTTGCCGACTCCTGAGGAGCCAAGGAGACAATACGTCTTGCGGGGAGCAAGGAGAGCCCGGAAATCATCAAGCCCGGCCCCGTTAACGTTGCTTAACGGGACGATTGGGACGGAAATGCCTGTACCGGCAATCTGCGCAATCTTCTGCTCAAGTTCCACTGACGAGATCAGGTCCGTCTTGCTCAGGACGATCCGTGCTTCAGTGTGGCCTTCGGATGCCATCACCAGGTACCGGTCGAGCCTACGCATGTTGAAATCGTAATCACAGGCTTGAATGATAAAGGCGACGTCGATGTTGGATGCGAGCATCTGGAATTCCACGGTCGTGCCGGGGCGCTTGCGCCGCAAGAGCGTCTTTCTAGGCACTATTGCGTGAATCAGCGCAGGACCCTCGGCCGCAGGCCACTGCGCACACACCCAGTCCCCCACGCATGGCAGATCCATTGCTGCCTGGGTTTCAAAACGCAACTTGCCGGCAAGCTCGGCGTAACGCTCTGCGCCCTGGCCTCTGATAAGGAAGGCGTCCCTGTCGACGGCCGTGACGCGCGCAATGCTTTGTCCCGGGTGCAGAAGGGAGGTGGAGCGTTGCTCAAACCAGCCGTCAAATCCTAAATCGGTCAATTCCATAGTCTTCTCTTACCCCGAACATTTGAGCCAAGGCATTAGTGCCTTAAGCTACGTTCCTTTGAGTAGATGAGTCAAACAAGTTTACGAAAGCTCTGTGGGGTGGCGACGTTGTAAGTGTTCAGAGTTCAGGAGGAGAATCCGGTGTGACGCGGCATTTCGGGTAGATTCTGAAGCAGATGTGCTGGTGTAAGCAGTGCTCTCGCCAGCTCCTTATTCGGCGCCTCCTGTTATGTGCGCACGAATGCCAGTAAAGGCTCATAATCACCTTTGTCAGCAGCTTGCAAAGACTCAATATATTGCTTTCGAATATTTGCTGCACTCGACAAGTTCTTTCCGCCCCAAGTGAACTCTGGGTGCTTCAGTATGTTTTTCAACAATAGGTCCGCCATTTCTCTTGCGTGGCGTCCATTTCCGTTCGGGAAGGGGTGGATCGAGACAATGCGGTGGTGAAAGCGAACAGCCAGTTGGTCAGGTGATTCTTCCTGCAGTTCTATCCACAAGCACGCGTCATCGCATAGGTTCTTCAAGCTCGTCGGAATCTGATACCACGGCCCGCCGATATTCTTGTCGCTTTGCCGAAAGTGTCCTGCCCATTTCCAGACATTGAGGAACATGCGCCGGTGGAGTTCTCTGATGAACTGCTCATTTAGAATGTCTGTCGGCTTTGTCCTGTCCAGCCAGGTCAGTGCCTCAACAATATTGTCTTGTTCCCAGCGATCCAATTCGCCACGCGTTGTAATGTGCGTAAGAAGCAGGCCCTCTGCTTCATTTGGATCAATGGGAGTGGCTCCTTCGGGGTATTCGAACTCGATCATGATTCGTTCCATAGATTTGGAGGGAGCGTATCGACAAGCTCGCTAACCATTTCAGACAAGACCTTTTCGTTTTCTTTCTTGCTGAGCGCCTGATTCTCCAGTGCCATGGTCTGGGAAGCTCGCGCGAGACGCCTAGCTGCAAGTTGTTGCGCCTGTTTACGGAGGGTGGTTTCCAAGCTTGAACGCGGCACAAATCCATAGACGAACGCGCAATCAAGAGATTCTGCGACACGGCGCATGGTTTTGATCGTGACCGAACCCGTCAGTTCATCTTTTTCGATACGCGCGACAGCTTGCTGGGCAACACCAAGCCTACCGGCCAGCTGCTTGGCAGTCATCCCGAGTGCATTGCGTATGGCCCGAATCCATCCTTTCGGGGGTGAGATAACGTTGCGCAGAGGACTGAGACGACCGAGAGTGGCCTCAAGTTGCTCTCTAATGAGTTTCTTCTTGTTCATGACCGTTACTCCTTCAATATCCCATAACAAGTCCCGATGAAATCGGGATTTATCCAGCAGCATGGCGGACCTGGAGCGAAGCGGATCATGCCAAAGGCAGACCCGCCTCATGCGGGAAGTCCGACAGGCTGCTAGTACAACACATGCATTGTGTTGACGTCAAGACCATACAACAGTTATGTTGTATGCCATCATGGAGCGCACAACATAGATATTGTATGCATGGGCTTTTTGTCTCTGCCCTTGAACATCATTCATGAGGCGCGGCCTTCAGGCTGTCGTCTTCAGGAACGTGTTTGCCGGAGTATTTTGAGTTTTTCTCGAAGAATGACATATCCCATTGGTCCATCCACTCGACTGTAAACCCATTCTCAGTGAACTGTATTGGTAGCCAGAAGGGAGTGCTAGCCAGAGGTTGTCCGAAAAGGGTTGGCAGGCAAGTGCTTGCATCCCGACGAATGTCGGGGAGACCGGAGTAGTCGGAGAAACAC
>SPBP01000120.1 GCA_004525935.1 Lentisphaerales bacterium
GATATGCGTAGCGTGGTAGTCGTGCCGGCTGACGGTCGTTCCCTGGCGCCGACAGTAATGCAGAACAGCCCGATGATGCCGGGAATGGCAGAAAGAAGGAAGACAAGTCTGTAGGGTGAGTCGGGAATAAAACGCATCAGGAGAAACGCCGTAAGGGCGCCGAGCGAGGCGCCTGCCGTATCCATGGCCCGATGAAAGCCGAACGATCGGCCACGTTGTCCATGTTTGGCTGTAGCGTCGGCGATGAGTGCGTCTCTCGGTGCGGTGCGTATTCCTTTTCCGAAACGGTCAGCAACTCTGACGAAGAGGACAAGCGGCCATGATTGTGCGATTGCGAGTAGCGGTTTTACGACCGTGGACAATGCGTAACCCGATGCCGCCAGGGCTTTTCGCTTGCCGGTACGATCGGATATATATCCCGCAAACAGTTTCAAAAGCGATGCAACGGCCCTGGCCAGGCCATCGATGAAGCCGATGAGGATCATCGGTATGGAGAGGACCTCGGCCATAAAGACGGGCAGTAGCGGGAATATCATTTCACTGGACCAGTCGTTGAAGAAGCTGGTCAAGCCCAACGCAATTACATTCCGGTCGAGGCGCTCTGTGGTTCTGTCTGACCGCGTCATGCCCGGCATTCTCGCATAGCCCCACCATTTCCTGCAACGACGATAACGGGGATGGCTATATCGACATTGGCGTCTACAACAGGCTTGCGAATACGGAGTACGAATCGCTGTTCGATACGCCTTGCCCGCTGCCCGACGACGCGCCAGAGTCGGGGCCGAAGTCCGACATTCTGCTAGGAAGTTTCGCTACGCGAAACAAGGTGTAGTTTGTGCGTGGTGATGGTAGAGTGTGTACATGAGCACACGACTTGTGAATGCAGACCGACGAGGGCAAAACACCGTATGCGCGCAGAAAACAGACCAGCGTCAGGATGCCTCTTCCGGGAGCTAATGGAAACGCGTCCGGGTCCTGTAAACGATTATAGTTCAGCTTTGCTTCGCAAAACTGAACTGTGATCTCCTGTAAGTCTGCTGGCGTCACGTATGACGACTCCGGAACAACTTGCCGCAGAGCTCAAGGCGCTTGCAGCCGATGCGGGCTTCAGCGCCTGCGGCATAACGTCTGCGGCCCCATTCGAGGAATACATCGAGGCATTGGACAAGCTCACCACCCGATTCCAGGGAACGATTCCATTGTACGAAAGAATGCGGACGAAATCGGATCCGCGAGCGCTCGCTCCATGGGCCAGATCGATCATCGTGTGTGTGAGGCGATATGGGAAGTATAAGATTCCGAAACACGGAGTCGGGCACATAGGAAAGAACTACCTGTTTGACAGCAGGTGCGGGGGATGTCCGGACCACGGCATGGCTCGCAGGATGAAGGCTGGGCTTGAGCAGCTTGGGCTACGCGTGAAGACTGGTGGCATCCCTGACAGGTCGGCGGCGGTCAGATCCGGCATAGCGGGGATAGGCAGGAATTGTTTCGCCTACACGAGTGTGGGCTCATGGATCAATATTCATTCATGGCTGGTGGATGTGGAACTACCGGCGGACCGGCCCGTTGTCAGGAGTCCATGTCCCGAAGGATGCACGGTGTGTATTGATGCATGTCCCACGGGCGCTCTGGTTGAGCCGGGTGTCATGCGTATGGACCGTTGCATTGCCTATTTGTCGTACGAGGCTCCGGAGCCGGTTGATCCGGACCTGTGGAACCGAATGGGTCCCTGGGTTTACGGTTGTGACGTGTGTCAGGATGTCTGTCCGCTCAACAGGGGGAAGTGGGAAGAGCTCGAGTCAGCTGACTGGCTTGGCGAAATTGAGGAACTTCTGGCACCCGAGGCCTTGGCTGGAATGACCCAAGCCATGTTCGAGAGTAAGATTCACCCGATGTTCTGGTATATTCCCAAGACTAACATCGCGCGCTGGCACAGGAACGCCGAGAGGGCGGTGCGTTCTACTGCATCACCCTTGTAAGCATTTCTGCGTTTTCGAGGATATCCTTTTCGAGGAGAGCGCCAAGTGTTTCAGCGACCGGGCCGGGTCTCCCGTTTCCGACGGTACTGCCGTCGAGTTCCACTACCGAGATAACATTCCTGGTTGTTCCGACAATAAGAATCTCGAGTGCATTCCCGGCATCGTCCCGAGTTATATCCTTGAATTCGACCGATCTGAGTTGTCCGCTTTTTACCAGCGCTCGTGCCAGATCCGCAACTCTCATCATTGTTGTGCCCGCGAGCACGGCATGCAATGGCGGGAAGACAAGGCGCGGTCCGTCCGCGACTATGCCGAAGTTCTCCGTCGCTCCTTCGGTCAGGCAACCCCGTTCGTCGATACCGGCAGCAAAATCTACATTACGATCGACAGCTTCCTTTTTCATGAGCACGTTCGGGATGTAGTTGCACGTCTTTACTATGGAAAGAGATTCACCACTCGTTCTAACAGGGACAGTGACAACGCGCGCACCTTCCGGGTGCAATTTCATAAAGGGATCTTTAAGCATCGAGACGATCACGTACATCTGGCTTCCGACCGACTCATATGGATTCGCATCATAGCCACCTGGTCCGCGCGAGATCATGATGCGAACAAGACAATTCCTGCTCTTGCCGGCACGGATTGTTTCAGCGGCAATGTCTTCAATGCCTTCTTGAGAACACGGCAACGGCAGGGATACGGCCGACGCCGAATGTTCGAGCCGGTCGAGGTGGCCTTTCAGGTTGTAGATTGATCCGTTAACGCACTTGAACGTTTCGAACACACCATCACCGCGATGAACAAGGTGATCGTCGGCAGGCACGAACATGAGGACCGGGTCCGTGACGATGCCTCCCAGGAAACTGGAATACATGGCGAAGTAGTTATCGTGATAAGTTCGCCTTGTTGCTTCCAGCGCGCCGAGGAACTCGGAGATGTTGATCTGCCGCATATCCAGAAAATCTACAGACATAGCGAGAGGAACTCAAACAAGTTTGATTGACGGCCAAGAATAATGTGTGATACACCCCGCCCGCCATGTGTGCCACGGACCTTACAGTTGAAGCGCCGGCCAAGATCAATCTCTTTCTAGAGGTGCTGTCGATGCGATCCGACGGCTATCACGAGATTCGGAGCCTGATCGTGCCGGTCTCCCTGTGTGACACCTTGTATATTGAGAAGGCGGATGACGAGGTGGTGACGGAGACGACGGTAGTGGACCCGGCGGTGGTCTCAGGGGTCAGCCAGATTCCCAGGTCGGAAGACAATCTGGTGACCAGGGCTGCCGTGTTGCTGAGGAATGTTACTGGCTACGGGGGTGGGGCAAGAATTCGCATTGAGAAGCGTATACCGGTCCAGGGAGGCATGGGTGGGGGTAGTGCGGATGCAGCTGCTGCACTGAAAGCATTGAACGAACTATGGCAAACCGGCTTGGATGACGTGGAGTTGCTGAAGATAGGGGGACAGGTTGGAAGCGACGTGCCGGCGCTTCTGGCAGGCAGGGCTGTAATCGTGACCGGTTGTGGCAAGACCATCGAGCACATTTTCCTGCCCAGGGCGGAGCGACCGCGCGACTGGTGGGTAGTGCTGGCAAACCCCGGGTTTGGTGTAAGCACCGCCGATGTCTACAGCAGGTACAGGACCATCTTGACTTCTCCGGATGGAATCCTTAAGAATATGGTTTTTGCGTTGGCGGACGGGGATATCGAGCTGGCGACTCAAAGCCTTTTTAACAGTCTGGAGAGGACTGTTCTTGCCAAGTATCCTCTGTTGCAGATGATTGCGGAAGAATTGCGTCGGGCAGGCGCCATCGGTGTTATGCTTTGTGGGAGCGGTGCCTCGATGTTTGGGCTGGCGCGAGACGAGTTGCACGCACATGATATTGCCGCTCGCATGGGCGGGACCGCGGATTTTGATGTGCGAAGCTGGGTAGCAAGGATTTTGCCCGATGGTGTAATGGTAGCACACGGCCCTTTGGAGGCCTGAGTCCAGGTTCAAGTCCTGGTCGGGCAACCAGCAGGGCGGCCGTGAAATGGGGTTCTTTTTGACGGAGATTACGGGATGAAGTTGTTCAGTGGCAGTTCGAATCCGGAATTGGCCGGAAAGATGGCGGCTTACCTGAAAGTCGATCTCGGCGAGGTCGAGATATCTCGCTTTCCGGACGGAGAGGTCTTTGTTCAGATAAAGGAGAATGTTCGCGGCGAGGATGTGTTCATCATTCAGTCGATCTGTCATCCGCCTAACGAGCATCTCATGGAGCTTCTTATTATGATTGATGCCGCCCGGCGCGCTTCGGCGGCGCGCATCACCGCGGTGCTGCCGTTCTACGGGTATGCCAGGCAGGATCGGAAAGACCGTCCTCGCGTTCCGATCACCGCTAAACTGGTCGCCAATCTCCTGGTGGCCGCGGGGGCGAATCGCATTCTCACAATGGATCTTCACGCGCAGCAGATCCAGGGCTTCTTCGATATACCCGTCGATCATCTGTACGCCGCCCCGGTACTCGTTCATTATCTTCGGACCAAGGATCTGAAAGATCCCGTGGTAGTCTCGCCGGATTCAGGTGGCGTCAAGATGGCTGTAGGCTACGCCGAAATGCTGGATACCGGCATTGCGATCGGTGCGAAGTACAGGAAAGGTGCGTCCGAGGTCCAGGCGATGAACGTTGTGGGGGACGTGAAGGGCAGACCGGCCATCATGGTTGACGATCTTACCTCTACAGCTTCGACTCTGTGCGAAGCCTCGAAGCTTCTGCTGGATATGGGTGCGGCTGAGATCTACGCCGTGGTGACTCATGTCATGATTAACGAGGAGGGAGTGGCCCGACTCGACAAGTCGCCTATAAAGGAATTGATCAGCACCGACAGCATTCCACTCAAGCACAGGGGCAAGATCCCGATAAAGATCATTTCTGTGGCAGATCTGCTTGGTGAAGCTATTTCGCGCGTTTGCAGCAACAGGTCCGTAACATCATTATTCAGATCGTTCGAGAGCAAGGAGAAGACGTAATGGCAGAGAGTGTAAAGATCGTGGCGCAGAAGCGAGACGACACCGGTACCCGTGTGGCACGCCGATTGAGGAAGAAGGGGTTACTCCCGTGTATTCTCTGTGGAATCGACGGCAAGACGACACCGGTCCAGACCAATCTTCATGAATTGGAGATGATACTCCGGCATCATGGTGAAGACAATCTGCTCGCAGACCTGCTGGTTGATGAGATGGATGCGAGAAAGACATTATTGAAGGAGTTGCAGTACGATCCTATCAAAGGGACCCTTCTTCACGCTGATTTTCTCGAGATCTCGATGACCAAGAAGATTAGCGTCGAGATTCCTATCGAACTGGTGGGCGAACCGACAGGAGTTGCGCAGCAAGGTGGCGTGCTGGACCAGGTTCTGAGGACACTCGAAGTTGAATGTCTGCCGGGCGATATCGTGGAAAGCCTGCCGATTAACGTTGAAGCGCTGGATGTGGGTGATTCGCTAACGGTTCAAGATGTACCTATCGACCTGACGAAGTTCACGCTGCTGACGCCGAAGGACCTTGTTGTTGCAACAGTCCTGGCCCCGACTCTGGAAGAGGTAGCTGAGGTTGAGGCCGAGGTAACGGCGGATGATTCGGCGGAACCTGAATTGATCCGCGAGAAGAAGGAAGATGGCGAAGAGGCAGGTGAAGACTCGGCGGCTGAAGAAAAGCCGAAGAAGAAGGAATAGCCGCAAACTCTTGGCTCGCGCAACGTTCGTCTTGAGGTCCTGATGTGAAGCTAGTTGTGGGACTGGGGAATCCCGGAAAGCGGTATCAGAACACACCGCACAGCGTAGGATTCGAGGTTGTCGACGAACTCGCTGCGCGGCTTGGCTGCAGGCTTCGCCGGAGTTGGCGGTTTCGGGCGATCATTGGACGTACGAGGGTGGGGGGTGAAGAACTGCTCCTGGCGGAACCGCAGACTTTCATGAACGAGAGCGGCCTGCCTGTATCGGCGCTGTGGCGGTACTACAGGCTGTCGCATGAGGATCTGATAGTTGCGGTTGATGATGTTGATTTAGAGCTAGGCTCTGTGCGGGTACGGCCTGCCGGAGGACATGGCGGGCACAAGGGGCTGATGTCGATTGTGGAGCGTGTGGGGACGGAGAAGTTTGCGCGCATGAGAATTGGTGTCGGTCGGTCCGCACACGGGCGGGACATTGTGGAACATGTGTTGAGTCCGTTTCCAGCCGGGGAACGGGCAGTTGTTGATGAAGTGGTAAGATTGGCGGCGGATGCCGTATTGTGCATGGTTGAACACGGTGTGGACACGGCCATGAACGATTACAATTCGAAGCGACCAGCGGTCGCCGAAAGGAAAGTGGGAGGTCAAACTTGAGGAAATACGAAGGTTTGTTTTATCTGACGGATTCGTTGAAGAACGAAGAACTTGAAGCTGCCTGGGCCGGGGTGCGGAACGGCATAGAGCGACTTGGCGGTGTTGTTCATGAAGAGAAGAAGCCGGTTCGGCGTGCATTCGCCGGCGTGCTGAAGAAACAGCAGGGCGCATACGCTGGTGAATTCCTTTTTGAGTTTGAGCCGTCCAAGGTTCAGACACTCAGGGATCGGTTCAAACTGAATTCGAACGTGTTTCGCGAAATGATCGTCGTTGCCGTTGCGAAAAAGGCGCCCAAGCCGGAACAGAAGGAAGAACCAGTCGCGGCGAAGGAGGGGTAACCATGGCATCACTCAATAAGGTGTTTCTGATCGGCAACCTGACCAAGGATCCTGAACTTCGCCATACCCCATCTGGTGCGTCGGTTGCAGACCTGCGACTTGCGGTGAACCGTCGTTTCAAGGGCACTGACGGTTCGTTCAAGGACGAAACCTGTTTTGTGAGCGTAACGGCATGGGGCCGCCAGGCAGAAACTTCACAGGAGTACTTGTCCAAGGGATCTCCAGTGTTGATTGAGGGCAGGTTGAAGTATGACGAATGGGAGAAGGACGGCCAGAAGCACAGTCGGGTCGGGGTGGTAGCTGAGCGAGTTCAGTTCATGGGCAAACCAAGGCAGTCTGGGGAGCAGGCGGACGGGCCGGCATCAATTCAAGGCAGTCGCCCGGCATCTGATGCGGGTGCGGACGGTCCCGGCCCGGGTTCGGGTGGGGACGATGAGGATCTGCCGTTCTAGAATCAGCGGCATTGGGGAACTAAAATATGGCTATGCGTGGAAAGTCAACGAGCAGGGGTGGTAGGGACGGTAAGGACAGTCGAAAAAAGACCGACCGTGACAAAGAAGCTGGGGCAAGGAAACGGGTTCGGGTCGTCGATGGTATTGAGGACGTGGATTTTCGCGATACCGGGTTGCTTCGGAAGTTCCTGACCGAACACGGAAAGTTGCTTCCGGCTCGGATTACCGGAGTTACCGCTGCGCAGCAGAGACGGATTGCAAGGGCTATTCGCCGCGCACGGGTTATGGGA
>SPBP01000038.1 GCA_004525935.1 Lentisphaerales bacterium
GGCTAAGTCCGACGCACTGCCAGGTGTTTGTAGTCGATGTCGCCATATTGTGGCCATTTATGGCGGGCAGGGTATCAAATAGTCGTTGCGCGTCTCGGCCGGATCTGATAGCCTGAACCCCATGAATCGGGTACCCAGATACATCAGAAAACTGGCAGGCAGCTTCTTCCTGCTTGGCCCTCGGGGCACAGGCAAGTCGTTCTGGCTTGAGGAAAAGCTGAGCAGCGCCCTTCTGCTCGACCTCCTTGATCCGGGTGTGCATCGCCGGTTTCTTGCACGTCCCGAATTGCTGAACGACTGGCTTGATGCCAACTGGAACGGACAGGACGTTGTCATAGACGAAATCCAACGGGTCCCCGACCTGCTTTCCGCAGTCCATCAGAATATCGAGAAGCGCGATGTCCGCTTTGTCCTGACCGGATCCAGTGCACGGAAACTGAAACGCACGGGAGTGGATCTATTGGCCGGCCGTGCCGGGATCTCGCACACGCACCCGTTCATGGCCTCGGAACTTGGAACCGATTTCTCACTGGATCGGGCTCTTGCAATCGGCCTTGTGCCGCTCATATGTGCGTCTACAGAACCTGAAGTCACGCTCAACGGGTATGTCTCCCTTTATCTGCGCGAGGAAGTGATGGCCGAAGGCCTGGTGCGCAACATCGGTGACTTCAGTCGTTTCCTGGAGGTCATCAGCTTCTCGCATGGCTCTCACCTCAACATCTCCGAAGTGTCACGCGAGAGCGCAGTGAGTCGGAAGACCGTTGAAGGCTATGTGTCCATATTGGAGGACATGCTGCTTGGAGCGCGTCTGCCGGTTTTCTCCAAGCGGGCGAAGCGGCGGCTTGTCAAGCAGTCCAAGTTTTACTACTTCGACGCGGGGGTGTTCCGCTCCGTTCGTCCGAGTGGTCCGCTGGACAGTCCTCACGAGATCGACGGCCTTGCGCTTGAGGGGCTGGTCTACCAGCACCTCCGGGCGTGGTGTGACTACACCGGCGCACACAAGCTCTTCTTCTGGCGCACTCCGGCAGGCACGGAGGTAGATTTCGTGGTTTACGGCGAATCCGAGTTCTGTGTCGTTGAAGTGAAGAACAGCCGCACCGTCTCGCGGAAAGACGTCCGAGGACTCAGGACTTTTCTTTCAGATTACCCGGAATGCCATGTAGCGCTGCTGTACCGTGGCAAAGAGCGGCTCTCTGTGGACGGCGTACTCTGTCTCCCATGCTCGGATTTCCTCCTGGGGCTGGTTCCCGGGAACCCATTGCTGCGTCCTGCTGCACCAGGTGATTGACCGACTTTTCTGGCGACGCGGAATTGCGTTGATGACTAACCCGTGTCGCGTTGCGAAAGATCTTCGGAAGTGACTGCAAGAAAGAGAATTTTCGATCCGGCCTTATGGCCGGAGTTGTGAGTGAAAGAGTCACGTGCGGCATGGCCGCCGTGACGAAACGAAGCTGTTGCCGCACGTACTTTGGAGGCTCGCGCGCCCCGGACGTCCGGGGCTCTCCTCCCCTTCGGCTCGATCATGGAGAGGTTCGAGCCACGCGCTATCCTCTCCTGCTCGATTCTGCGGATTCGCTCCTTCACGCCTGTCTTTTCGTGAAGGAGTTCCTTCTTCTTGACGTAGTCGGTCTGCTCGATAGAGCCGATTGACGAGTTGCTCTCCGAGAATAGATTTGGCAGTATCGATGGCTCGCCGTTCGGTGCAAACGGCAGGAGTACCGGCATGTGAGTAGCGAGACGAAATTGTTCGAACTGTGGATGACACCGCATGGGGTGGTGTCATCTCTGCCTTACGATGGGAATGATCGTTGGGTACATGGGGTGACGACTCGTTTTGCGGAGCATGAAGCTGCGGGACTGCTGGCTTTGGCTGCCGCGAGTGTGCCACATCATGCGAGCGCATCCGTTTTGTTCTGGCGCGATATTGCGGAAGATGTCCTGCGGTCTCTTTGCCATGTGCCTGAGATGGAACCCTTTACTCACGAGTCCATCGATCAGCCTTCCGCAGCACTGCTGGCCGAGTGGGTTCTGAACGCGCCTCCGATGCAGGGAGCGGAATATCTGACTCCGGAAGTATTGCTCAGAATGTGGCAACGCCTGTTGGATTGGACGGTGGCCCAGGCGAGCGAATGTGGTGGATTAGGCCCATTCTTGGAGACGTATGCGCGACAATGGTCTCGCGTCGGGCGTGTGACGTTGCATTTGGCAGAGAACAAAGGAGATACGGAGTACCCGTTTGCTTTCATGGCAACCTATGCCACCGGGCTGTCCCGGGAAGGGCGGGTCCGCCGTCTTCCGTTAGGGCGTGCCTTACAGGAGTATGCAGGCACGCGCAAGAAATCTGAGCTGTTGAGACTGCTCTCGCCCTTACATGCCGCCGCCAAACGCAGTGAGTTGATTGCAGACCTCGTAGAGACCGGTGACGTCTTCCATCCCATTGTCTGGACGCCTGGAGAAGCTTATGCATTTCTCAAGGAGATTCCCATCTATGAAGAGTGCGGGCTTCTTGCACAGCTTCCCAATTGGTGGCGCAAACGGGCGCGACCGCGCGTAGCCGTAACCCTGGACAGCGCAAAGCACGCAACCATGGGAAAAGACGCATTGCTGGATTTCAATATGTCGCTGGCGCTTGGGGATCAACAACTGTCCGGTGAAGAAACAGAGGCGCTATTGAATGCGACGGAAGGACTCATGCTGTTGCGAGGCGAGTGGGTCGAAGTTGATAGCGAGAAGCTGCGCGAGGCAATGGAGCATTGGCAACACATTGAGCAGGAGGTAGCTGCCGACGGTGTCTCGTTCATCGAAGGCATGCGTCTTCTGGCTGGTGCGTCTGCGGATCTAAAGGACGATGAGGCCATTGATGAACATTCGTCTTGGGCGTTCGTAGAAGCTGGCGACAGTCTGCGCGAAGCGTTGGCCGGCCTGCGTACCCCGATGGGATTGACCGGGCCATCGCCGCCTGGCTTTCACGGCAAGTTGCGCGACTATCAACTGGCCGGCTTGAACTGGCTCTGGCTCTGCTCGCGACTCGGTGTTGGCTCTTGTCTGGCTGATGATATGGGGCTGGGAAAAACGATTCAGATTTTGGCCATGTTGTTGAGACACAAGCAGGAATCAACAGGGGGAACGGCTAAACCTTCCGTGCTGGTGATCCCTGCGTCATTGATCGGCAATTGGAAAACCGAATCCGCCCGTTTTGCTCCCTGTTTGAATTTGATGATTGCGCACAGTTCTGAAACATCAAAACAGGCGTTGAACGAACTTGCGGCTAACCCGACCGAAAGTCTGCTGGGCACGGACCTCGTGATCACGACGTACAGCATGGTCCATCGTCTCGAGTGGCTGAGCTCAGTCGAATGGAGCTGGGTGATCCTCGACGAAGCTCAGGCAATCAAGAATCCATCCGCACGACAAGCCAAAGCGGTCAAGAAACTCAAAGGAAATGCTCGTGTGGTCTTGACGGGAACGCCGGTTGAAAACCGCCTGGGAGATCTTTGGTCCATCTTTGACTTCCTCAACCCCGGCCTGCTTGGTAGCGCCTCACGATTCAAGTCTTTTGCCAAAGCGTTGGAAAGCAGGGAACACGCACGCTACGCACCCCTCCGCAATCTGGTCGCACCCTACATCTTACGACGAATGAAGACAGACCCGGACATTGCGCCCGACTTACCGGGAAAAACCGAGATGCAGGTTTTCTGCGGCCTGGCCAAGCCGCAGGCGGTGCTCTATCAGCAGAGCGTCGCCGCATTGGCCAAGGCCCTCGACCAAGCCGGTGGTGAAGGGATCAAGCGTCGCGGCCTCGTGCTCAGCTACTTGATGCGCTTCAAGCAAATCTGTAACCATCCCAGTCAGCTCACGGGGGATGGCAGCTATGATCCCGCTGCAAGCGCCAAGTTTGACCGGTTGGGAGCGCTTTGCGGCGAAATAGCGTCACGCGGCGAAAAGGCGCTGATCTTTACACAATTCCGCGTAATTACTGATCCACTGGCCGAGTTTCTGGCCACGGTTTTTGGTCGCGAGGGGCTGGTTTTGCATGGCGGGACCGCCGTTAAAAAGCGCAAGCGCCTCGTGGCTGATTTCCAGCGCGAAGACGGCCCCCCCTTCTTTGTGCTGTCTATCAAAGCCGGTGGTACGGGACTAAACCTGACCGCGTCCTCGCATGTTATCCACTTTGATCGCTGGTGGAATCCCGCCGTTGAGAATCAGGCCACAGACCGAGTGTTCCGTATCGGCCAGGAGAGAAACGTGTTGGTCCACAAGTTCGTTACACGGGGTACGATTGAAGAGAAGATTGATGCGCTGATTCGTGGAAAGCAGGAGATGGCTGACGCCCTGCTCGAAGGGGGCGCCGAGAAGGCCCTGACAGAAATGAGCGACAACGAGATTCTGGATATGGTATCACTGGACATTGAACGCGCAAAGGTTTGATCACAATGAGAAGACGAAGAAAACATCGGTACGATGACTACGGTGGCTGGCCACCTTATGTGCCAGTAGCGCAACGTCGCGCGCAGGCGAAGTGTGAGGTGAACAAACTGCGGAAGAAGGGGCAGGACATCCAGCCGGTCGAAATCGAGGGGTGCACCATCGCCCACAGCTTCTGGGGCAAAGGTTGGTGTACACACCTAGAATCATTCGGAGACTACAGCAACCGTCTGCCGCGCGGACGAACCTACGTGCGCAACGGGTCGGTCTGCCATCTCGGCATCCGCAAGGGAAAGGTTGAGGCCATTGTTTCCGGTTCGGACCTGTACCGTATCAGCGTCGATATCAAGCCGCAGAGCAAAGCGAAGTGGACGAAACTGAAAAAGCGATGCACGGGCAAGATTGGTTCCCTCATAGAACTGCTCCAGGGGAAGTTGTCCGACGAGATCATGAGCACCGTTACCGACCGCGAACACGGTCTTTTCCCCTTGCCCGGCGAGATCCGGTATACGTGCAACTGCCCTGACTGGGCCGACATGTGCAAACACATTGCGGCCGTGATGTACGGTATCGGAGCGAGGCTTGACACACAGCCGGACCTGTTGTTCCTGCTTCGCGGCGTTGACCACAATGAATTGATTACCGCCGGTGTTGCCACCGATGCAATTGCGGGCACGGGGTCGCGTCGCATCCGGCGTCGCGCCCTTTCCGACAAGACGCTTGAGAATGTGTTTGGTGTGGAACTGGCCGACACCCCGGACCAGGCTTCCATCCCAGTGCCCAAACATCGGTCGGCAACACACAAGACAAAGCACAAGAAGCCCCGCACAAGAATCCGCAAGCAGCGACCGAAAAGGGCCGTGACCTTCAGTCTAACCGCTCGCTCAGTAGCCGAACTGCGGCACCGACTTGGCATGAGCAAAGCCGCATTTGCGCGTACCGTCGGCGTATCCGTCGTTACCATTACGAACTGGGAAAATGCAAAAGGTGCCATCAAACCGCACGCCAAAGGGCTCGCAGGGCTGACCAGCCTCAACAGCCGAAAGAGGTGATTCCACTGAAATCACTGAATCATCTCAGGAGTCGTTCGCGACTCGAACCGAAGCCATGAAGCTCGAACATCGACTCGAGAAATGCAAGAGCCGAAAGACAGTGGAACGATTGCCCGTGTCCAGCCAGTTGGCCGAACATGCCCGCGAGAAGATTGCTTTCTGACCGGCCAATTGGTACAGTTCTTTCATAAACAGAAGTGCACCGTGCTTCGACGCCAGCAAGGCATGGGGAAGGGCGAAAGGCCGTCTGACACCGGGTAGAAGTTCAAAGGGGTTTCCCATGAGCGATGTAACCATGAAACTGGATGAAATACTCCAGAACGTCAGAAAGAAGCCCGAGTTCTACCGGACCGGTCGGAACCTGACCGAAGACGAGAAGAGAGTAGTATCTTTCGAGTCGATGTGGGAAATCTCGTTCATCAACTCCATACCCGCCGACGTAGCCAACGCCCTGGAATGTGCTTTCACAAAGATTGACAGGAAGCACTACATGCATTTCCAGATGAAAGAGTGGTTTGAGAAACAGAGATACCTGCTGACCCAGAAGCTTGGCAGGCCCCCCACTCATGCGGAGTCAATGGAGGATGCAGAGAAGAACCGAAACTACCAGAGGTACCCCCTCTGCTATGTGCTGAATTTTCCGACGATGGTTGTTTTCAATCAGAAAGTTCTCGTGCCGTCTGACACAAGAGTCCGATGTTTTCTTGATGGTGCGACAGAATTACATCCGGACCACTATCCTTATCACCAGATCATCTCGGATAATACCGCCCGGCACAGCGCTGGCCGGTAAGCCTCCAAGGCAAATTCTCTGGTCAGCCGAACAGCCGCCACCTGAGACGCCCGGCTTCCTTTTCTATCAGGGCAAGGTGAGTTTTTGTATAATTCTCCAGCTCGGACAGGACGCTGGATGCCTCCGGCGCATCATCTGCGAGCACGTTGAAGAAGTCGGCTTCCAGCACTGTCAGACGGCGCAGGCAGGCAGGTTCGGGCTACTTCTGTTTTGTGATTTGAAAGACGCTCCATCCGTTGCCCTCCGTAAATTCACGCGCAGTAAGGCACCAGATAATCAACCGCTTGCCGTTCCGATAGTCCTCATCGGTGAAGAAACGGCGCGCCAGGTCGCCGCGCGCCGCGCTCGCCGCAGAGCCTCGCTTGGCAAGGGTATCGATTCGGAAGCCCCACTCAAGGCTGAGTTGGTCCGACAAGCCGGCCCCACGCGCGTGCATTTCGCCGCCGATATGAAATACGAGCCCATGACTATCGGCCAGCAGGAGGACCGGACTTGCGCGGTCGGCCTCCAGGGGTTCGACATCGCTTCCGGTTCCCACGACGCGCCAGGTTAGAGTTTCCTTTGGCGGGGGCGCTTCTTTCAGGAGGCCGTAAAGATCCCCTGTAATCTCGCGTCTTTCGTCGCGCGTAGTGAGGTCAACATGGGGGGTGTCCTTCATCCACGGACGCTCACCGATCTTTGCACGGATCTGCTCCGCTGCCAGTGCACAACCGCGCGCCGACCAGTGCGAGTCCTGCAGGCAATACACCGGGCCTTTTGTTGCATCGTCCTTCCGGGCGGTGAGGAACGTATCGGTCAGGTCGAGTACCGCCACGCCCTGGGATTCCAGGAGTGCGTACAGGGCCTGGTGCTGAGCATCGATTCGAACCGGCATCCCTTCCTTTGTCGGCGCTTGCTCAGAAAGCTTTTCGGGATAGACAACGACCTTAGGAGGGACCGGGACGAACAGCAGGTCGATGCCGAGTTCCTTCAATTGCCGGTTGAAATCGAGGATCGCAGGTAACGGATCCCGAGCGGCGGCCTTGCTTGCTCTGGATACCGCCTGAGCTTCATCTCCCCAGAACTTGCCAACGGACACATGGCGTAACTCCGAAGCCAGGAAGAGCCATCCATCTTGGCCGCGTACGATGGGCTCATCGGTTTCTTCTGTCGCCGCAGCCCTTGTGCGGCATTCTTCCAGGAAACCGCGGATCTGTTCGTCGAGTTCGGCAGCTTCGCATGTTCCCGGGATACCAGGCAGTAAACCGAGGGACAGAACGACCATGCCGATCAGCACACTCGATTTGAGTTGAAGTCGGTTCAATCGGCGGGTGGCTTCTCCGTCTGCATGTTTCATGGTTCCTCTCCCCAGTACAGGTTCTTGGTTATTTCGAGCGTCGGATCGTTCAGGTCTCCTACCCGCAGTGAGCCGTATTGATCTGAGACCTGATCCCATTCGACCAGTCGCAGGGCTATGGCGGCTCCCTCCTGTGTCGAAGCGATCGGGAGGATTTTTCGCTGTCGCATTGCCATTACGTGGACGACACCGTCTCCGTCGCCCGGCAGCTTCCCGGCCTCGTCAACCATGCCGGTAACATAGAGTTTCATGACAAAGTCGGCGTAGACCGCGTTACGATCCGGCCTGCTGGACACCTCGGCCACCGTGCAGGTCACCAGGACGCTGCCGGGCAATCTCGTCCTCTCCGTCGTATCTGCGGGCACCTCGGGCAACTCGATAAGTTTCCAGTCGCCGCCGGCAAGTTCCCGTTCCGCAAACTGCCAGATCACGATCTTCTTGCCTGCAAGGCGGTCATTTCCCCGCGCCATTTCCGTTGCGAGCATGTCGCGGGTTGCCCATGAACCGGCGTCATTCCGCACAATGCGGTCCTCCGGTCGTTTCAGGGCGAAGCTGAGGTGCTCTGCCAGCCCGGCCGACGTGCCCCAATTCATTGCCTCGAGCGAATAGATGTTACAGAAGCTATCGCCAAGCAGCAGGACATCGGCTTCCGGGTCGGCGGCCCACGGAGTGCTGTCGGTCCGCAGCACCCGGGTCAGCTGCACCGTTTCCGGGAGATAGAGCTGCTGGTCTTCCGGCAGCTGCAACATCACTGCTATGTCGCCCAGGTTGTCCTGGGCCACGGCTTCTGCCATGAACGGGTTCTTGTCGGGCGCGGTTACAGATTCGTCCAGTTCATCTGCCAGCGCTTCGGCAACTGCCGTCATGGCTTGCGGCGTCCAGTGTGTATCGGTCTCCAGGTATGCGGCCTGCCCGCTCTGCCTCCGGTATTCAAGCAGCTTCTCGAGACAGTCGAAGACCAGGACGTTCTCGTTTCGCAACCGCCGAATACACTCGTTGTAGGACGCGTTTCGCAGTCCGGCCTTCAATGAACGCCTACCCAGTTTCTCAGGATGCACGGTCGGCTTGAGTGGCGTTGGCATAACGATCAGTTGCACTCCGCGTTGCGCCAGCTGGTCCCGGAAGTGGACGATCCCGAGAACCGGATCCGGCTGGGGTGGCTTCACTGACTCGTTCCCGCTCAACGCCCGCTGCCGGAGCCTGCGCGGTTCCAGGAAGCCCGGCCCTGTAACATAGGCCACGTCGGGTTCGTAGAAGAGCCAGCCTCCCCTTCCGACGATCCCCTTCTCGTTACCTGCCCCCATGCGGCAGAGGATTTCCTGGACCGGTCTGCGCGTCAGCCTCGCAAGAAACGACTGTTCATCCAGAGCGTCCTGGAACATGACCATGCGCTTCAGGAGAAGGGCATTTGAAGAGAATACGGTTTTGAAGAAACCGCTGGTTTGACGCCGGGCCTGGGTCAACTCGGCGCCCAGCCCGTTGAATTCCCGGTAGAAGCCGAGGTATTCCGGCTCTGAACCTCGCAGGACTTCTACCAGGCCCAGACCATGTTGCACCAGTGGCATTGCGAGGAGCAGCGCCACAAACACGGCCGTCACGGTCTTGGCCAGTTTCGGCGATATGTCGGTATGCCCGATATCCTGCTTTGCTTCTTCCTCGCGCGTCAACCTGTTTTCAGCCCTGCCCATGCACGAACCTGCCTTTCCAGTCTCAGAAGATAAAGTAGATAAAGGGATGGAATCTCGTTGCTGCAAGCATCACCAGAGCCAGTGCGAACAGGGCGAGGATCGAGACGGCCCTGACCCATGAAACACGTTTTGTGAAATCCCAGGTCTGCACCCCTCCCCACACGACGCACCCGGCGACCAGTACCGTGAGCCCGTGATAAAGCGTCCAGACCTGGCCCCCGACCAGACTTGCCCCGGCCGAACTGCTGCCGAGCCCGATCAACGCGCCGCAGTATCGCGTTGCAGCCGGGAGATCCGGAGCGCGGAAGAATACCCAGGCAATGCAGACCAGGAGAAAAGTAGCCGCAATTCTCAAACCCGCCGGCAGTCGTCTATAGAAGCTATCCTTGCCCTGCAGTCGTTCCACCGCGAGCATTCCGCCATGTATGCCACCCCATATCACGAAGTTCCACGAGGCGCCATGCCACAATCCGCCGAGCAACATGACCATCATCAAGTTAACGTAGGTTCGACCCGGCCCCTTCCGGTTTCCGCCAAGCGGGAAGTAAAGATTGTCACGCAGCCAGTGTGATAGAGACAGGTGCCAGCGTTGCCAGAATTCTGTGATGGATTGCGATAGGTACGGCGAATTGAAATTCTTGGCGAACATGAACCCCATCATCAGGCCGAGTCCGATGGCCATATCCGAGTAGGCGCTGAAATCAAAGTAGATTTGGAACGAGTAGGCCACCGCACCATACCACGCTTCGAGCGCCTTCAGGGCACCGGCTCCGAAACACGTATCGGCCACCTTGCCGCAGGGGTCGGCAAGCAGAATCTTCTTGGTCAGTCCGAGCGCGACAAACAGCACGCCGCGCGAGAATTTTTCGAAAGTATGTGTGCGCCGCTCTATCTGGTCGGCCACATCCTGGTATCTTACGATCGGCCCGGCGACGAGCTGGGGAAACATGGATACGTAGCATCCGAAGTCAGTCAGGCTGCGGACAGCGCGCGCATCGCCGCGAAAAACGTCGATGCTGTAGCTCAGAGCCTGGAAGGAATAGAAGCTGATGCCGAGCGGCAGGGTAATACGCAGGAAGTTCTCGTAGACTGCGGCGTCTGCGCCCATTGCGTGCATCAGGGCGTTCCATGAATCCAGCCCGAAGTTGAAGTATTTGAAGAAAGCCAGCGGCAGCAGGCTTCCGAGCACGGCCACCAGCAGCGCGAGTTTCTGGCTGCGCCCCCGCGGGCCGCCGCGTTCGAGCAGAGGCAATGGCTCGGTCCATGCCCCTTTTTGAAACTGCCCCGTCATCCAGAGGCCCGACAGGTAATTGGTCAGGGTAGTGGCGAACATCAGCACGCAGAAGAGCGGGTTGGCCCAGCCATAGAACACGTAGCTTGCGAGGGCCAGCAGAAAGTGTTTCCCGCGCTGTGGCAAGGCAAGGTGCGCGACGTAATAGATCAGCAGTGCCAAGGGCAGAAAGTAGAAAAGAAACAGGTTGGAACTGAAGACCATCGCCCTGCCTTCCCGGCGGCCAGCCTGTCAGGCGACCCCCTGAACGAACCCTCACGATTTCGGCACGCCGCCGAAAGTGGACCTACGGCGCTTAATCGATGATGGCCCGGATTATGGATTTCGGGCGGCTCAAAGTCAATCGAATGCCCACAGGGCTCAACGATTCTCATTATGGCCTTTGGGGGCCTTTTTCAACCGATTTGGAGGTCAATGATAACACATGCGCTCAGGAACGGGAAGAAGAAGCGCTACGTTTTCCTGATTGAGTCACAGTAAGGGTGAAATCCGTTGACACCGAAGATCATGGGCATATAGTCACTGTTCGGGTTTTACGTACGGGCTATGCTCATCGTCGGCAGGTTTTACCGGCGGATGGACAGGGCACAAAAGGAGATTCTGATGGCACGGCGGGGCCGGCTTATCGGGAAGGTGATACTGCTTTGCGCCATGACCGCGGCGCTCGGGCTTCTCCTGTCGACGCGGAGTTGCCGGTCCCGGCGAGAGAAGCCTCCTATTCTTCTGCACGACGGGCAATGGGATTCCCTTCATATCAACAACGCCATTGCCACTTTTATTATCGAACACGGATATGGATACCCCGTCGAAACAGTTGTCCAGACTGCATATGTGATGCAGGCATCCATGGAGAAGGGAAAGACTGATGTCAACTTGGAGGCGCGCCGACAGAACTGGACGAGATGGTACGAAGACCAGGTACGTGCCGGGACTGTTCTGAGCCTTGGCGTACTGTATGAAGGCGGCGCGCAGTTCTTCGTTGTGCCTGCCTGGGTGGCGAAGGAGTACGACATTGAGACGATCTTCGACATGCGCGAACACTGGCGGCTGTTCAAGGATCCTGAGACCCCGTCGAAAGGCATCTTTTACAACGGGATAATCGGATGGGGCTGCAACCGGATCAACGCGGCAAAACTCGAAGCTTATGGCCTTACCCCACACTACAACATTGTCTCTCCCCCGTCTGCGGCGGCGCTGGAGGCAATACTGATCAGAAGCCAGAAGACCCGTCAGCCCGTCTTCGCATACGGCTGGGCCCCGACGGCGCTCATGGGCGCTCACGAGTGGCGGATACTGAAGGAGCCGGCCTACGACGATGAGTGCTGGCAGGAGATCATAATGGCGGCGGAAGACAGCGGCGTGCGCCCACTGGCACGGGCATGCGCCTACAAGGAAATCCCGATGGAAAAGATGATTCATCGCGGGATGTTGAATAAGGCGCCTGATGTCGTGGAAATGCTCAAGAAGATGCAGATCGGACTTAAGCCTCTGAACAAGGTGCTGGCCTGGACCAGCGAAAATGAAATCAGGGACTGGCGGAAACCCGCATTGTACTATCTGAGGCAGTATGAGGATGAATGGAAGACCTGGGTTACCCCGGCAGCATACGGGAAGATCAAGGCAGCACTTGAGAGGGCGCCGGGCGCGGATGTCCATTCGAGGTTCTATTCGGAGCAGTAGACAGCAGCGACGCTTAACCCCGGCTTCAGAAGCGACGAGCAGGTATGTCTTTCAGTAAGAGGTGAGGAATCGTGGCGCAATGACCATAAACCGCTTGAAGACCGGGGGCTCGGATCCGTCCAGATGGAAGACGCGGCTTGCCGATTTCTTCTCCCCGCGCAGCCTGCGCGTGAAAACCGTGTTGTGGGCTTCTCTTCCGGTAGTGCTCATTCTTGCGGCGATCACCTTCATAACTCCGCATCTTCTCGAGGACATGTCGCGCACGGTTGCGCGCCAGCGTGACGTCGAACTTGCTCGCATTTCCGCATCCAGGCTCGCAGAACGATTGAGTTACCATACTCGATCTCTGCAACTTGTGGTTGCGGATGAAGGGCTCCTAACTATGGAGACGAACCATATCCGAGCCACGCTCGTGAGGGATCAGGAAAGGTTCTACCTGTTTGACGCGGGAATAACGGTCTACGACGCCCACGGAACCGTGTTGTGGTCGCACCCGTATCGCGAAGAGCGGCAGGGCTCACTGTTCCCGGTGGCAGCCAAGTTCGAGGAGCTTCGCAAAACGCTCAGGCCCGTCTTCTCAGACATATTCAAAGACCCGGTTACAGAGGAGCCGGTGATCCTCGTCGCAGTGCCGATTGTGGAATCGTCCGGCGATTTCGGCGGCGCACTGGTTGGGACTGCGACGGTCAGGTACTCACTGCTTGGCGCAATGTATGCCGAGCTGCTCGAATTCAAGGCGGGTCGGGGCGGATATGCCTATCTGGTCGACGGGAATGGCAGGATCATCTACCACAGACACAGTCCGGAAATCGGCAAGAAGATGACACATCTTCTGCCTGTCAGCCAAGTCATTGCAGGCAGGACCGGTTCCGCTCTTACGCGGGATGAGAGAGGCGAAATGATAATAGTCGGGTACGCACCGGTGCCCGGGACCGGCTGGGGTCTTGTGACGCAGGAAACATGGGATCTGATTATTGGTCCGATCCGGCGAGATCGTATGATGTTGCTGTCCCTGCTGGTGATAGGCGGTATCGCGGCAAGCGCGTTCATCTACCTGGCCGTGAGCCGGATCATGAAGCCGATTCGCAACCTGGCAATCGGCGCCCAGAGAATAGCCGCGGGTGATTTTGACTACAGGATAACCGAACGGACCCGGGACGAAATCCAGATTCTTTCCGAACAATTCAACTCGATGGCATCTGCCCTCAAGTCGTCCTATTCCGAACTTGAGAAACGGGTTGAGGAGCGAACTGCGGATCTTGCTGTTGCAAAAGACAAAGCTGAAGAGGCAGATCGTCTGAAGTCCGTGTTTCTTGCGACGATGTCGCACGAACTGCGAACCCCGCTCAATTCCATCATAGGGTTCACCGGAGTCATGCTGCAGGGCCTTGCCGGCCCGGTGAACCCCGAACAGGAGAAGCAGCTCGGCATGGTGTATCGGAGCGCGAAGCACCTGCTGTCATTGATCAACGATATCCTGGACCTGTCGAAGATTGAAGCGGGAAAGATGGCTTCGGTGGTAGAGGAGTTCGATGCAAGGCAACTGATTGGGAACGCCGAGAA
>SPBP01000353.1 GCA_004525935.1 Lentisphaerales bacterium
CCTTATTCGTGGGCAATCGTGACGGCCGGGCACTGAAAGACGTTTATGTCCGTGTGCTCATTAAAGAGCACGCGCGGCGCGCGGGAATCAAAAAGAAAATCTCTCCGCACGTCTTCCGGCATACGTGTGCAACGCACATGCTCGAAGGCGGCGCGGACATCTCGCAGGTGCAACGGTTACTCGGTCACGTGCTCATCAACACTACGCAGATATACACCCGCGTTGCCCAGCCCGACGTGAAGAAGACGCACAGCAAGACCCACCCCAGGGAGAAAGACAAGGACGCCTGATGGAACTGCCGGAACTACTCGACTCGTACAGGAAGCATCTTCAAGCGCTTAACCGAGCGCCCAAGACGATCCGGCAATATGTCCAGTGGGTCGAGCGGTTTTTTGACTTCGCCGAGACCATAGGCGTCAAGAGCCCGGCCGACGTGGCCGGCGCTCATCTGCTGGCCTACCAGAAGCATCTTGCCAACCTCATCAACAGGAACGGCCGTATCCATTCGATCAAGGTCCAGAATAACCACATGATCGGCATCGTCATGTTCCTGCGGTATCTGTGCGCTGAAGGCATCCTTGCGCACAACCCGGCGCAGCATGTGCAGTATGCCCGGGTTCCGGAGCGTCTGCCGCGAGATATACTCAGCACGGCCGAGATCAAGAAGATACTCCGTCAGCCCGATGTTCAAACCGTCATGGGCTATCGTGACCGGACCATCCTTGAAGTCTTCTACTCGACCGGCATACGGAGGCAGGAGCTTCTCAATCTCACGATGGGCGACGTGAACCTTGAATCCGGTCTGCTGACCGTCAGAGAGGGGAAGGGCGGCAAGGACCGTGTCGTTCCCCTGGGCAGGATCGCAGGCAAGTACATCGAGACCTACGTCAACGGCATCCGGCCCACGCTTGCGCAAATCCGGACTCTCGACAATCAGGAGAAAGCCCTGTTCCTCAGCCTTCGCGGCAGGCCCTTGAGCAAGAACGCCCTGGCCGAACGTATCGACGTTTACCGGCGCAAGGCGAACATCCCGCACCCGGTCTCGCCGCACACGTTCCGGCATTCATGCGCTACGCACATGATCCGCAACCGCGCCAACATCCGGCATGTTCAGGAAATGCTCGGTCACGTCAACCTCAACACCACCCAGCAGTATCTTCACCTCACCATCACCGACCTGAAAGAAGCACACCACCGCTTCCATCCGCGGGAAAAGGACAAGTGACAAATCCTTGCTGTTTCGGGCTCTTTCTGGTACTTTCAGCTTCATGAAATCGCTTCTCGAAGAAGGCTCTATCGGTGTCGATATGCCACCCTTGCCGGACGACATCTGGAACGGTGTCGGCCTTCTTCTGTTAATCGAAGAACCGACCTTCTCCGCCACGTCCTCCGACACCCTTGCAACCTGGTCAATCCCCGAAAACGAACCCATCACGACAACCGCCAACCCTTGCAATGGGATAAAACGCTGGTATGACCCCATCACCGGGCGCTGGCTCTCCAAAGACCCCATCGGTATCTCCGGTGGGCTGAACCAATATGTGTTCTGTGGGAATGATCCCGTAAACACCAGAGATCCGAGCGGCCTGCATGATTGGGCTTGGTTCATGCCAGCTGGTGAGCGGCCCTATATCATGGGAAGCCCTGGGCGGTTCCAACTTCTTCATCTGATTGGGATGCAGCCCGGCGGCTGGCTCTTCGGTTCTATCGAGAGATATGGTCCAGGTTTCCATCAATTAGCTCACCTCCATGATCCACTCAGTGCATTCTTGTTGGGAGAGGATGGTCTTCTTGACCTCGCATTTCCTTTCGACTTTGTAGTAGAAGGCGTTACAATTTGCGGCACTTATCCCGTGGCCGTTGCAGGATGTGCGCTTCATACAGGGGGGGATGTTTTGCATGGAACGCTTAGCATTGCGGGAAGCGTAACTCGCACAGGGGTTCATGCAGTGGTCGGAGTGATCGACGTTGCGGGCAATATTCTAGGCGTTCTCAATCCATTTAGCGGGCCTTCGGACGTGAACAGCTCGGAAGGAGGAGGGGGCTTGCTAACTGGTCCTAGCCAATATGCAGAGAAATAGACAATCGCTGTTGGAATGGGATTCGAGACCGATTTGCCAAGCAATCTCTTTTGCAGGCCTTCCAATCATGAGCGGCCAAATAGTAAAACAAAGCATGAAGGAGAGCGCGTGAAAGCGATGGCCGGGATCTTGATCATTGTCGTAACCGCTCCGTTGCTGTGTTCGTGTTCCGCAGTTTTCGCCGGTCGGTATGTTGTCCCTTCATCGCTTGAGGGTGCGACAGAAAGACCGTATGACACCTGGCGGACCTATGGTGCGGCGCCCAGAGGAGCCGGGGCACCGCGTCGAGAGACTATTGAGTGGTCATTCGGGACGGAGAGGCCTGCCGTCTATGAACGGCATTTTAACGAGGAATTAAGCTATGTCATTTACCCAACGATAGTCAGCGAACGCGTTTTGCTTGTTGGCCCTCCTTTCTTGCCCGTGATTCCGACCTTTTTCGTTAACTCACCGGAGGCTGACCCTTACATGGTCAGAATAGTGTGGCGCGGGAATATCGAGAAGGCAAAAGGGATTAACGTAGATTATGTGACTCAACGTTCCCGATATGAAGGGATTAGAAGCATCGCCAATAGGTCAAAGGAACAGATGGAGTGCAAGTATGTCTTCGAAAACAAGCTCACTGACAAGTCTGAACTGTTTCTTAGTGAACAGGGTGGCACCAGGATCGTGCGAATTCCGCTGAGATATCAACGCGGGATAGAGTGGTTTCCGTACATACGATTTCTTAACGCTTCCACAAATGAGTGGGTCCCGGGTGACGAAGTGCACCCCAAATTGCACACGGATTGACCCCATGGGCATAGGGTTCGTTCTTTGAATTAGGCCGTTGACGAGGGAGCGTCGCAGAACCCTTTAGGGCTTTTCTTCAGGGCAACAATAAACCAATATGTGTTCTGTCAAAACAATCCTGTGAATCGAAGTGATCCTTCGGGACTTGATGATGACTTCTACCGAAGGTACGAAAGAGAATTCGACCGAGTTGCATTCGATCCATGGAATCTGTGCGTCGCTTCTTTGTTCGGACGCGAATCTTTCTTAAGCA
>SPBP01000061.1 GCA_004525935.1 Lentisphaerales bacterium
CGATAAAAAACAAGAAAATTGGCGCCGGATTAAGGCGGTGAAGGTGGCAGGTCACAGGTGCAAGTGCTGAGGAAGCCGGAAGCCGTTTGGGGAGTACGCTCATCACTTTCACTTTCGACCTGCACCTGTGACGGCGGCCGGGCCTCTTTGGTTGTGGCCTCCGGCCGCCTTGTGATAGCTAAGCGGTATATCATTGTTACTCAACCCGCAAGCCTAATGAGCAGATCACTTGCGGCTCGGCGGTTTCGACATCCTCAGAAACACGGCATATAGATAGATCTCGGGGGATTGCGGGATAGTGTCGCTGCACCGCATGCATTGTGGTGGTCTAGCGGCCGCCGGAGCGTGTAGGAACAAGCTTCAAGACGACGGTCCTGTTCCTGGCACGGCCCTCGATGGTGTCGTTCTCATAAGGGGCACGGGAGTCGCCGGAAGACACTGCTATTAGCGAACGTGCGGGCAACTTGCATTCGGACTTGAGGAACTTTATCACCGCAATTGCGCGGGCGAGCCCGAGTTCCCGGTTGTTCGGATAGGGCGCGCTTGAGCTCAGAGGAACGTTGTCGGTATGCCCCTCAACATGAAGGGCATAGGGGGGTATAACACCTGCCACCCTCGAGCCGATTTTGCCCAGCAGCTGTGTGGCCCTTGGGGTCAGTTCGACAAAACGGGAGAAGATCCCGCTATTGAAGACGACAGTAACTGTATTGTCTCGAGGGTCCGCCGTGACGGTAACGTCTTCCATGGTGAGATCCGGCGGGGTGAAAGACGGCGCTGGCGTAAGCGCCGGCGACCCCGATGCGTGCGTCATGGTGGGTGGTGGTGAGAGTGTATCATCCGGGCCCGGCGCCAACGAGAGGTCCTGCTCAGGGGCAACTGACGGCACTGACACCGATTCCAGAACGGGCAGTTCTTCCGACGGTTGGACGTGCAGGCGTCCCACGGATATCCCGATCAAAAAGACGACAACAGCAAGTACTCCTGCACCGGCATATTGCATCCTGGCCCTGTTGTTATCGGCCGTTTGCGATGGTTTGTGTCCGGGAGTTGCGAGGGCAGCCTTTTCTCCTTTCAAGACCTGGCATTGCTTTCGGGTCATTCTGAGTTCCGCGGTCGTTTCAGCCGCCGAGTTCCTGGCGTGATCAAGATCTGACCGGGCTGTTGTCAGGTCACGCTGCAGCACGCCGTTTGCTTCTTCGAGTTTGGCCATGCGTTTCCTGAGTGTCTCAGTTTCCACCTGCACGGTGTTCTCAAGTTCACTGCGGACCGCCGCCCCTGCTTCACAATCTTTTCGCGCAGAATCTGCGGCATGTCGGGCGCGTTCGACTTCGAGCTTCAGTGCGTCTTCCCTGGCGACGGCCGCTGCTTCCCGTTGAGCCATCTCCTGTTGTATACGTTCGCGGGCTGTCATTTGATCCGCGAGTTTACGTCGAAGCTCATTAATCAGAGTGGCAGATTCCTCGGCACGCGTCTTAAGTTCGGCGTCCTCGGCATGTTCACTTGTGGAGGCGAGTGCGGCTGTGCTTGCAGACGTCAATCGTGATTCGACCAGGTGAAGTCGTTGAGAGAGTTCCTTCTCCCGTTTCGTGAGGCGGGCCACTTCCGTATTTGCGTGTCGAAGAGTTGCCGTGTGGTTGTGTGCGTCGGACTCCAGCTTTCGCAGTTGCTCGCGAAGTTCGTTCTCACGGGCACCGGCCTGGTCCGCGGAAGATCGGGCCTGGGTCTTATGAAGTTCAAGCTGGTTTCGAAGCGCTTCAGACTGCTCACGGGTCTGTTCCAGTTCGCGCCGGATAGCTTCATTCTCTCGAGTGGATGCGTTATTCCTCTGTGCTGCGCTCTTATCCTGGCCGGCGATCAACGCGGTCTGCTGAGTGAGTTGTGCTGCCTGAGCGTCGATTTCTTCACGTGCGAGTCGAAGCTGCTCGTCGAGTTGAGATCTATGTCCAGCGAAGTCGCCTTTCAGGCGCGCGTTGTCGTCAGCGAGCAGGAGCGCCTCTTCTTTTGTTCTGGCCAGGGCAGACTCAGCCTCTTGCGCGCGGGAGGAAGCAGAAATGGCGGTATTCTGCAGATCTTCAAGCCGGGAAGTGAGTTGTTGTTGCTGCTCTTCACCGCGCCTCTCGAATTCGAGATGGAGTTCCTGTTGCTGAGCCAGCTCTTCGGCAAGGCGTTTCTTTTCAGAATCCATACGGGCCGCCATTCGGGTAGCCTCCTCTTCAAGCCTCTTAATTTGTGTAGCAGACACTTCTCTTTCACGCTCCAAAGTGGAGTGGACGGTTTGAAGTTGCTCAGACTGCTCGTCAAACCGGCGTTGGGCCTGAAGCAGCAGGCTCTCGCGAGTTGATGTTTCGTTCAGGAGCTTCTGCGCCAGGTCCGTTTCCTTTGCCGCAGCAGACACCTGTTGAGCATCCAGTTTGCCTCGAAGCGCGTCGCATTGTGCTGATGATTGTTGAAGTTCTTCCTCCTGCCGCAATGCCCGTTCATGAGCGGCGACATGTTCGTTGTGCTCGGACTCAATACGCTTGTGAAGTGACTCAATCTCGGTTTCGTATTCTTTGAGCTGCTGGGTTAGGCGATCGGTCATTTCCGCAAGTTCGGTCTCTTGTTGAAGTCGCCAGACCTTCTCCTCGTGGTACCTGGTTTCCCATTCGGTGTCTTTTGCCTGGCGCAGCGACTCTTCGGCCTTACCTGGGACAGTGGATGATTTGAGAAGTTGGTAGGCTGGCAGCTTCTGGCCAGTCTTGCGGTTGAGGATGGTGGCATCATGAGGAATCGTGTTGGTTCGGATCAAACGAGGCAGGGCGAGGATGCTGAACGGACCGTACTGTTTCTTGTTCGGCAGTTCGGCCATCCAGTCGAGTTTGAGTTGCGGAAGTCGATCGGCGGGTATCCAGGTTGCCCCGTCTTCGGACAACTCGGTCCCTGGCAGGATCCGATTCTTGTCTGCTCTGTCGATGAGTTCGGCTAGAGGGAATGGTCCCTCGAAAGAGCCGTCAGGGCACCGCAGATTAAAGCGGCGCTGCATGATGTCTGCAGCTCTGAGTCGGTTATGTGTTTGTGACATAGAGGGCGCGCGTTCTTGACTGTGTCAATAGTACTCATCCTGTGGTTCAAGTCAATCAGCGGGAGACGGGCTCCGGCGCCCAGCATCGGGGATCCGCCTTCAGGGCGGGTTAGGGGGCAATCGTTCATTCCACGATTTTGCGGGGGTCCCTGCGATGTTTCGGTTCACTTATTGCGTGCCAGTCCAACTTGTGGTATTAGCATTCAGATATGGTCACATCTGTTGTCACAGGCGGCGCAGGTTTTCTCGGTTCGCACCTATGCGACAAGCTCCTTGCCGAGGGGCATGAGGTCGTGTGTCTGGATAATCTTATTACCGGCAATGTTGCCAATATTGAGCATCTTGCCGGCAACAGTGCATTTCGTTTCATAAAGCACGACGTTACGGAATACATATATCTGCCTGGTTCCGTGGATTACGTATTTCACTTTGCCTCGCCGGCGAGTCCGATTGACTACCTTCAGCTTCCGATTCAGACGTTGAAGGTCGGGGCACTTGGAACGCACAAGGCGCTCGGGCTTGCCAGGGCAAAGGAAGCCGTGTTCACCCTTGCCTCTACCTCGGAAGTTTACGGGGATCCGCTTGTTCATCCTCAGAAGGAAGACTACTGGGGCAACGTAAACCCGGTTGGTCCCCGTGGTGTTTATGACGAGGCAAAGCGTTTTGCCGAGGCAATGACAATGGCGTACCATCGTTATCACGGTGTGAAAACCCGGATTGTGCGCATCTTCAACACGTATGGTCCGAGGATGAGGGCCAGGGACGGCAGGGCTGTTCCCGCGTTCATTACGCAGGCTCTTGCGCGGGAGCAGGTGACCGTCTTTGGCGATGGGAGTCAGACGCGCTGTTTCTGTTACGTATCGGATCTGATCGACGGAATTTGTCGTCTCGCGTTCGGTGAGGAGACGGATCCTGTTAACATAGGCAACCCGTCAGAGATGACGGTACGAGAACTTGCCGAGCGGATCATACGGCTTGCCGGGAGTCCGTCCGTCCTGGTATTCAAAGATCTGCCGGTTGATGACCCGAAAGTGCGCCAACCGGACATTTCCCGGGCACGGCGGCTGTTGGACTGGCAGCCGATGATTGATGTGGATCAGGGCCTGGCCCGTACGATAGACTATTTCAAGAAAGATGAGTCGGACTAAAGGGGATAGTATTGTGGGCAAGAAACCGGCAGTAGGAGCTGGCGAAAAGGGCAAGCGTATACTGTGCATCGGTGCCGGATATGTCGGCGGGCCTACGATGGCGATGATTGCCCGGAAGTGCGCGGACTACACGGTGACAGTGGTCGACGTCGACGCTGCGCGCATCCGCGCGTGGCAATCCGACAAACTTCCCATCTATGAGCCCGGACTCGACGAACTGGTGTCGGTATGCCGGGACAGGAACCTGTTCTTTTCGGAAGACGTGGCGGGTAATATCGAACAGGCCGACATTATCTTCGTCAGCGTTAATACTCCCACAAAGAAGTCGGGGCACGGCGCCGGGCGTGCGCCGGACCTGCAATACTGGGAGAAGACAGCAAGGGAGATACTATCGAATGCGAAGACCGATAAGATAGTGATCGAGAAGAGTACCTTGCCGGTCAGAACCGCAGGCGCGATGGCCCGCATTCTGCATTCGGGAGAGAGCTCTGTTCGCTTCGAGGTCCTTTCCAACCCTGAGTTTCTGGCCGAAGGAACAGCCGTAAGTGACCTGGAATTGCCGGATCGGGTGTTGATAGGTGGCCGCGAGACGGACAGCGGGAGACATGCTGTTGCGGAGCTGGTGAAGATTTACAGGCACTGGGTTCCCGAAGAACGGATTCTGACGACCAGCGTATGGTCGAGCGAGCTGTCCAAGTTGGCAGCGAACGCTTTCCTGGCGCAGCGCGTTAGCTCCATCAATAGTCTGTCGGCCGTATGCGAAGCTACGGGCGCTGATATTCAGGAAGTTGCGAAGGCGATAGGGATGGACACGCGAATCGGCGGAAAGTTCCTCAATGCCGGGATAGGGTTCGGCGGTTCCTGCTTCAAGAAGGATATTCTGCATCTTGTATACCTGTGTGAGTCGTGCGGGCTTCCGGAGGCTGCCGACTACTGGCGACAAGTCACCGAGATCAACGAATATCAGCAGAGACGTTTTGTGGCAGGCATTCTGTCGGCGATGTTCAACACGGTTGCCGGCAAGCGAGTTGCCATTCTCGGGTTTGCCTTCAAGCCCGATACGGGGGATACCAGGGAAAGTCCCGCGATTGGCATCTGCAAACGTCTCCTGGAGGAAGGCGCGGATCTTGTAGTGAGTGACCCGCAGGCTCTTGAGAATGCTGAACGGGATCTTAGCGAATGGGAAGGCAAAGTCATTTTCGAGAAAGATCCGTACAAGGCTGCCAGCGGCTCGCACGCGCTGGTTGTTTTGACGGGATGGAAAGCGTATGAAGGACTGGACTTCGCTCGCATCTACGACTCCATGGTCCGACCGTCGTTTGTTTTTGACGGACCGGGCAAGCTGAATCACCGTGAACTCCACGAGGTGGGATTCAACGTGTATCCCATTGGCAAGACTCCTCTGACTCGCTCGTAGACTCACTCATGACTCGAGAGTACAGGTGTCGGGTGTCAACAACGTCCAGCCCCGCGGAGCGGGGCAACTATCCAGTGTATTCCACCACGGCGGGAAGGTGAAAGAGATCCGTATCCCATCCGGCGCATTTCCCGCTCGTACACTCACATCTCCTGATCTCGATGGCAGGGCATTCCGAGGCGAAATGACTTTCCCCTTGTCCCGATTAGGCTGAGCTGATCCATGTTCACCGCATTAGGATTGGCGTGTAGGAGTATGTGTAAGAGCAAGTGTACCAGTATGTTTGCTTTCCTGACACCTGAACACTGACACCTTACACCTGGGTTGGGCTAGGATCCAGATACGGGTGACCTGGTGTCGGTCAGATGATCTGACAGAAGTCCGGGTAGTGCGCAGTTGCGGCATGACAGCGGGCTATTGAGACAGAAATCGCTGAAGATCTGGATAAGGCCATGTTGTCGAATGGCGTAACGATACATGGCACTGTTGTGGTCGGGCCCCAGGATGTTCTTCGCTGCAGAAGACACAAGTACGTTGTTATGTTCGGGTGGCAGCGAACGTAATACGGTTTCAACATTGGCGGCGCTCATGCCACGCGCTGCCATGAATGGCAATACAACATTGCTCATTATGGCGCTCGCCCGCTCCGTGCCCAGAAGCGCGATGGGGGTCGTTGAGGGCGGGGTCTGCAGCGAAAGCCGGTTACGCCAGTAGGCAAGGGTGGCGGATTCTTTCAGTCGATCGATGGCCTGACCGGTCCATTCGGCCGGATTGTCTGACGTCAGTTCATCAAGGTCTGCGAGCAGCTTGCCGCGGGAGCAGAACAGCGCCGCCGCAGCTGCAATACGACGCAAAGGATGATTTTGCGGCCTCGTTGCCGCCAACTGCCACACATTTCTCTGCATAACAAGGTGACTGTAACGCGCTGCATGTTTCCACCAGAAATCCCAGAGCGTTCTGATGAAGTTCCTGGTGTCGGAATCCCATCGTGTGCTCATGCGCACTGGCAAGAGTCCGGATGCGCCGAGCAACAGTGCGTAGGCATTTGTCGAGTTGCCATCGGAGATCAAGGCGAGTTCGTCGACCTGTACCAGCTGTGCAAGTCGTCTGAATTGCGAGCGATTGTTCTTGTAGCCGAGCGAGGACATAACTTCTTCGTAGAAGACCTGTTCGGCATCCATCCTGAGCAGACGCGATGAGATTCGCTCGACCTTCTGCCTGATACGTTCGAGTCCCGCTGATTCAAGAAGGTGTTCAGTCGCGCTTCGGTCGCAGTCGCCCAGGAATCTCGAACAGGGCGTGTCAAGATGGGGCAATGGCCATGGGTAGGCTGTCGTGTCGATCGACTCAAACGAGAAGAGCGGATTGCTGAGTAACGGGTCTTCGAGCGAAATGCGCAAGACATGCGGAGCCACCGCCATAGTATCCGGGAAGAACGATACATGTGCGACGACTCCCGAATACCGGGGATCGTCTGCGTGCCCGTGGCGATGCCAGTCGGCAGGATGGATGTGGACCTCCACGTCCCCGGAAATCGTCCGACTGCCGGGCGCGACGGTGAGTATGGCATCAAGAAAATCAGGGCCCGGCTCAAGGTTCCAGCGGCCCGGATTCCGGACGGTCACGATTTCACCGGAGAGAGTGCGAAGGACGGCAGGTCGAAGAGCAGGATCGAACCAGACGCACTGGAGGTGGCGTTCTGAAAAGGGGAAGCCATAGCGGTCCGCCGGGCGGTCTCGGACCAGTCTGCCGGGCTGCCGGATGGGGCCGGCAAGGCTGGCTTGGACAAGCAGATTTCCGTAGAAGTGATCTTGCTGCTCTGTCATGCTGGAGATTCCACCTGTCTGAACCCGTGTCTGCCATTGATGGAGCACGAGTCAGAGAAGGTCAAGCATTATAGGAAGGAGCCGGAAAATGTCCAATCTGAAGTGCGGAATGAGCGTGCGCGAAGGCTCAGGCGAGGAAACCGGGATAGCGGTAGAATGTCAGGGCCATCTACGCGATCTTGACTCGCACCGCGGTGGTCTCATAATAGGCGGACTGCTCTGGGTCGAACCAGGGCCATCCGAGTTTCGGCCGGATGCAATCAAGGTGGGATTCACTCGAATATGATACACGTCAAGAACCTGACCAAGAGATACGGCCGAACCGTGGCAGTGACGGACGCGTGTTTCTCGATTCGGAAGGGCGAAATTGTAGGATTCCTTGGGCCAAACGGTGCAGGCAAGACCACCACCATGCGCATTCTATCCTGTTTCATGCCGCCCACGAGTGGCACAGTTACAGTGGCCGGCCTCGACATCATGAAGGATTCGCTCGAGATTCGACGGAGGATCGGATACATGCCGGAGACTGTGCCGCTCTATCCTGAAATGCGTGTGCTGGAATATCTGGATTTCAGGGCCAAACTCAGGGGGCTGACAGGGCGGCGGCGCAGGAGCAGACTTGGCGAAGTGGTTGATCAATGTGGACTTGGCGAGGTCTCTCGCTTTCTGATCGGCCGATTGTCCAAAGGCTATCGGCAAAGGGTGGGGCTTGCTGACAGTCTTATTCACGATCCAGACGTGCTGATTCTTGACGAGCCAACGATCGGCCTTGACCCGAACCAGATCAGGCACGTTCGCGAGCTGATCAAGAGCCTCGCGGAAAGCCACACCGTCCTGCTTTCCACGCATATTCTGTCCGAAGTGGAAATGGTATGCGGCCGGGTTCTTATCATGAGTTCCGGACGCATTGTAGCATCTGACAGTCCCGGCAATCTCGTGGGGCTTCTCAAGGGAAACATTCAGTTTGTTGTCGAGGTGGCGGGGCCCGGCGAGAAGATAGTTGAAGCATGCAGGCAGATCGACGGGGTGCTCTCAGTGTCGGGCGCGGGTGATGCTGAATGGCACAGGCTGACTATCGAATCCAGAAAGGGTGGAGACCTGAGGACAGCGATATACGAAGCAATTGCACGAAATGGCTGGAAACTCAGGGAACTTACGGTCGTCCATGACCGGAGTCTCGAGGATGTATTCGTCTCTGTAACGAAGGACGAGGATGTCGAATGAGGAACTTCCTCACATTATGGAGAAGGGAACTTGACGGGTATTTCGTCTCCTCCGCTGCCTACGTGATGTCTGTGGTTGTGCTCGCAATAACGGGTCTTGGCTTCTGGGGGCAGGCTCGACTCAACTGTGGCGAGCCGCTCCGACTTGACATTCTGGTCTTCTGGTTGCCCACCATCTGGCTTATGGTGATGATTGTCGCGACGGTACTGACGATGCGGCTCTTTGCGGAGGAGAAGCGTTCCGGCACCATCGAGGCACTCATGACGGCGCCGGTGACGGACGCAGAGGTCGTCCTTGGAAAGTACGCATCGGCGCTGACCGTGTTTGCAGTCACCTTCCTGCCAACAATTCTGTACCCCTTAGTCCTCCGACGGTTCAGTTCCGGGATTGGCCCAATCGACGGCGGCGCTTTGCTGTCGGGATACGCGATGTTTGTTTTGATGGGTGCGTTCTATGCGTCGGTCGGGCTTTTCATGTCGGCCGTGTCCAGAAGCCAGATCGTTGCGGCCGTGATGTCTTTTGCCGCGTTGTGTGGCATATTCCTGCTGCCCGGTGTGCTGGACCATGCGATCGGGGGGAGCGGGGTGGCGATTCTGAGGTTCCTTTCGGCATTTGAGCATATTCAGGATTCTTCAAGGGGGATAGTGGATACTCGGGCGATTGTCCTCTACATATCATGCACGTGGTTCATGTTGTTTGCGACGACGAAGGTTCTGGAGTCCAGGCGATGGGTATAGAAAAGATTTCTGATTCCGGGCACAGGGCGTGGGGTACACGTCAGCGGGTGGCAACCGGTCTGAATGTTTCGGTATCGGTGATGTGTGCGTTTCTCGCACTGTTGATGCTCAATTATCTATCGGGTCGATTCTTTTATCTCAGGGCGGACAGGAGTACCAGGAGATTCTATTCGTTGTCGGAGAAGACACGGAGCATGATGTCGGCTTTGCGGGGCGACATTTCGGTTGTTGTGCTCGTCCGAGCTGCGAATGACGAGAAGAAGGATACGCTTCGGGATATCATGAGCTTGCTCGATGAATACGAGCAAGTATCGAGAGGGGTAGAGGGACTCAGGCTCAAGGCACGCAGAATTGACCCCGACCGAGACCTTTCCATGACTGAGGCAGTACAGCAGAAGTATGGGCTCACGAGTGCGGATGTGGTTGTGTTCGTTTCGGGCGATAGAACGAAAGTGGTGCCCCTCAGGCAAATTGTCGAATATGATTTCAAGCCAACAATGGGAGGCATGACGGCTGTCAGAAGAGCTTTCCGGGGCGAGGAGATGTTTTCGTCGGCAATCCTGAGCGTGACTCAGGAGGACGTGCCGGTTGCCTGCTTTGTGCGCGGGCACGGCGAGCATGAAGTCACTGACTTTGCGAAGCATGAAGGTTACTCCGATGTGTCCAAGCGGATACGGCAGGACAATATCGAGGTAAGGTCGATTTCCCTGCTGGAAGAGAAGGGCATTCCTGCTGATTGTGATCTGTTGATCATTGGCGGGCCCAAGAAGAGCTTCCATGAATCAGAGGCATTGGCCATAGGGAACTACCTGCAACGCAATGGCAGCCTGTTCCTTCTCATCGACGCGGGGCGGACAAGTGGCTTGGAGAGTCTATTGAGAGAGTGGGGGGTTCATCTGCCTGCGGCAAAGGTTGTTGAGAAGACATTGGTCCTTGTCGGCGGGGATGATGGTTTTGTCGCACTGCCGCAGACCGGTGAGGAGTTGTGCATACGAAGGTGGGGGCGCCATCGCATTACCGAGAGGCTCGAAGAGGGCTCTGCAGTGTTCTACCTTCCGAGGCCGATTCTGCCCTCACCGCTTACTTCAGTCGGTTCCGCACGGACAACTGATCGTCCCAGGTTGGCAGTCCTTGCGGAAAGCACTGAAGACGGCTGGGCGGAAACGGATTTCGGTCAGACTCCGCCGGAGTACGATCCGGGACTGGATATACGGGGTCCTGTACCCGTGGCTATTGCCGCAGAGCGAGGACCAACAGGGAGCGATATGGAACTGCGATCAGCGCGGATAGTCGTGGCCGGCGACTCAGATTTTGTCGTTAACGGGCGGACCGCGGGTGGAAATGAAGACTTCTTCATGGGAGCCATCAACTGGCTGCTCGAGAGAGAATCGTTGATCGGTGTGGGACCCAAGCTTTATGACAGGATTCCACTGCGCATGGATGACAGGCAGGCGTTGTGGGCGTTCCTTGTGCTGGTCGTAATTGTTCCGGGAACAGTGTTTCTTGTGGGACTGTCCGTCTGGTTGATGCGAGTCCACTGAGGTTTGCACAAATGTCTTTGTGCTCTGATGGAGAGTATCTGTGAAGTTCAGCACTACCATCGGCTTGCTGATCGCTGTCGTGGTGCTTGGCCTTGTAATAGTGGCCGTGCGCAGCAGGCATAATTCCCGGCAAGATCGTATTTCCGCCCGAGTGCTGGACATGTCGTTCCCGGAGGTCTCAAGACTCAGTATTGAGC